>JAMDEM010000036.1 GCA_023486985.1 Bacillota bacterium | reverse complement strand
AAAAGACTTCCGTAGAAAGTAGGTGCTTTGCATAATGGCGCTTCGCCGCCTACCGAGGCATGAGAAAGTCTTTATTGTTTAATGGACTTCTGTCTTTCTACGGAAGTCTTTTTTAATTTTGCGATTGAAGACTCTGCAGCTTTGCTGCGAGTTTCGTCCCGCAAAACAAGCTTGTCTTATTTTTTATGAAGGGAGGTGGAATATTGAAAATAACCCATAAAAAAGTTCTTATCAGAAAGGAATATGTGTGTGTAGAGATAGAGAAAAAATTTAAAGAAGCAAGCATTGCAGTTATTACCGATTATAGAGGTTCCGAACAGGGTCTTACTGTAAAAGATATAAGCACTCTCAGGGCAAAGCTCAGAGAGCAAAAGGCTGAGTATAAGATAGTAAAAAATACTCTTGCAGGCAGAGCTTTAAAGGACATGGGTATTGAGACTTTATCTTCGTACTTTAACAACCCCACAGCCGTGGTTTTCGGCTATGATGATCCAGTGGCTGCCGTGAAGGCAATGATAGAGTTCGCAAAAGACAAGAAGACCCCAAAAAACGAAGAAGGTCTTCCTGTCATAAAGGTTGCATACATGGACGGCGAAATACTTGAGCCGAGAAAAATCAGGGCACTGGCAAGCCTGCCTACAAAGGCTGTATTGATGCAGCAGCTTCTTGGCCTTATCATTGCGCCTCATCAGAGGATAATGGGGATTCTTAATGGTCCTTCGAGGAGCATGGCAACTCTGCTGGATGCTTACAGCAAAAAAGAAAATTAATTTAAATAATCAAGGAGGAAAATAATAATGGCAAAGATAGCGAAAGAAGAACTTATTGATGCAATATGCAGTTTATCATTACTTGAAGCTGCAGAAATTGTAAAAGAGCTGGAGGAGAAGCTTGGAGTTTCAGCCGCAGCACCTGTGGCAATGGTGGCAGCAGCTCCCGGAGCCGCCGCTGAAGCCGCTGAGGAGAGGACTACCTTTAATGTAGAACTCAGTGAAGTTGGTTCCGATAAGATTCAGGTTATTAAAGTTTTAAGGGAAGTTACTTCTCTTGGACTCAAGGAAGCAAAGGATCTTGTGGAAGCAGCACCCAAGATGATTAAAGAGGGAGTTTCCAAAGAAGAGGCTGAATCAATAAAGAAGAAGTTTGAAGAAAAAGGAGCAAAGGTCTCCGTAAAGTAAGCAAATCTTGTTTTGCGGTATGACATCCCACAGCGAAACTGCGGGATCTTCGATCGCAAAATAAGCATCTGCGGGATAATTGATGAAGTTTAAAAGGGGCTGTGTTTTCACAGCCCCTTTTACATTTCATTCAGTCTTTATTACTAACAGCGGAGTCTGCTGGCAGGCATTGCCCTGGGGGTTATCTACAAGAGCTTCCTCCAGAAGTTTTTTGTATTTTTTATCGGTTATGGCAAGAACATCCACTCTTCTTAAATCATTTACATCAACTATAGCTGCATCAAAGCCGGTATCTTCTTTTATTTTCTGAACCACGCCGGCGGGGTCTTTTGGTCCCATTACAACGAATTTGTCAAATGGAGGAATTGTGCCGGTTGCATCATCAATGGTGGCAACGTCTTTGCCTGCCACCCTGTAAAAATCTCCGCTTCGGCCGATAAGCTTTCCAAGTATTCCGGTTATTGTTGCAATTAGTATCCTGACGGCTCCTGCTTCGCGTATTGCCATTTCCATTCCATAAACAGAACACAAACTGCTGTCCTCATTGAAAAATTTGTTGAGCCTTCTTGCCAGAAATCCCGGTTCGATATCTTCCACATATTTAATTCTTCCCTGGGTTATAGCAACCGCGCTTTCGGCTAATGCCACAATACTGCCCGGTGACAGGAAAGGCGAAGCCAGATCTTTTATGATTTTTGAAAGATTATCTCCCGGAACAAGGAGGGGCGTTTTTACGGGAATAACCCTGCTGTCGGCAGGAATTTTTGCTTCAGGAGCAGGCACCGGCGGCGGAAGTTCCGACAGTTTTGCTTCTTTAAAATCGCGGGGGTCAAGAAGAATTACTTCCCTCTTATTTTTGATGGGGTTACGGCAGTAATATTTATACAAAAAGTCCACTTTGATTTCGTTCAGCCGGTTTATTACTTCTCTGATATTCCTGCCCGGGCTTTCTATATCAAGAGTTATCTGAATGGTCATGGAGGATCCTTTTTTCATGACAATTGCTTCAAAGTAGCCGTCATCTCTTGGATTATTTAAGTTGTTTACTTTTGCATTAATGTTTAAGCCGTAGTACTTGCTTCCTTCGGGTTGAACCCTTGCGGCGCAGTCAATGATCATGGCAAGCTGTTTTTTGCCTGTTTCGGAAATCGGCACATGGAATACAAATTTTGCCCTGTTATCGTTAATAATAGTGTAGATTTTATTGTCAATTTTTCCTGTTTCAAGTTCTATCTGGCAGTCTCCCAGTTTTTGGGTATAAACCGCAAAGACTATATAAAGAATTGCCGTTATATTTATTACAATTACTGCGTAAATTCCCATCTATCATCCTCCTGAAATTTTACAACTGATGAATTATTCCATTGAAAATGGTTTTTTCCTTTACCTATTTGAAAAGGAAGGTGCTATCACTTTCTGCACTTTCTCGTGTGGAAAACTAAGATTTGACGGGAATCTTGCCATTCAGAGGGACGGGATGAGAGTGGGGTGTAAAAATTGTTAGTCATTCACGCCGTCGCAGGGCGACAGGAAGTATGAAAAGATTTGTAGGGGTCAAATTTATCGTGTGCCGAGGCAGTATAAGAGGAAACGGTGGATTATGTGCTAAAAATCAGGACAAAATAAAAAAATGCATGGAAACAAAATTAGCCTAGAAATTTTTTAATCCTTTCAAATACTTCATTCCACCGCCCTGCGGCAACAGCGCATTGGGGCATGGAATTTATAAACCATTTTCCATAATTTTTCTCAATTATTCTTTTATCAAATACAAGTATAACTCCGCGGTCTGTCTTGGTTCTAATAAGCCTTCCAAAACCCTGTTTGAATTTCAGGATTGCCAGGGGCAGCATGTATTTTCTGAAAGAATTGTGCCCTTTTTTTTCAAGGTCTTCTATGCGTGCCTCAACTATGGGGTCGGTGGGAACCCTGAATGGCAGTTTCATTACAATCACACATTCAAGGGCTTTTCCAGGCACATCCACTCCCTCCCAGAATGAATCAGTGCCAAGAAGTATTCCCTTGCCACCTGTTTTAAATTTCTGCAAAAGCCTGTGCCTTGGGGCATCTCCCTGAACAAGGAGTTCCGCATTTTCAAAATTATGTTCCTGCAAAATTGAAGAAGCTTCTTCCAGCATTTTATATGAAGTAAATAAAAGAAAGGCTCTTCCTTCGGTGAATTCCATCAATTCAGAAACTTTGGGCATTATATCTTTGAGATAATCTCCGCTGTCAGGATAGGGAGAATCAGCCGGCAGGCAAATCATTACATTTTCCTTGAAATTGAAAGGGGAGGGGAGGAGATTCTCAAGAATTCTTTCTCCTTCAATTTGGTCAATTCCAAGGCGGGATTTCAGGAATTCAAAATTTTTGTTTATGCTTAAGGTAGCAGAAGTAAGAATTACGGAATTTAAGTTTTCAAAAAAAATCTTTAACTGCTCCGACACATTTAAGGGAGAAGCCTGTAGCCTGCAGTATCTTGTGGAACTCTGTCTTTCGGCTTCAACCCAGTATATGAATGATTCATCCGGTTCTCCAATTATAAAGGAGAGGCAGTCAGAAATTTTCACGGCTTTTAAAATATGGCTGTTAATGTCAACCCGCAAGCCTTCAATGTCTTCTATATCAATTGAAGGTATGCCAGCCATCAGGCTTCCCAATGTTTTCAGGTGGTTTGAAATCTCATCAAGAGCTTTTAAAAGTTTTATGCCTTTTTCTTTGATAAACAGCCATTCTTTTTTTTCATAGATATTATTTTTAAGCCGTATCTTATCTTCTTTTTTAAAAGATTCGGTTATCCACTGAAAAAGCTCGGTAAAGAAATCAGAGCCTATCTCTTTTAAAGAAAACATTCCCGTTATAACCGGGTCTTCTATGAAGGCACGCAGGTGCTGTTTTTCTGAAGAAGGGATACGGCTGTTGTTTATTTTTGAATGAAGAAGCGCAAGGAATCCCCCGGTGTCTTTTCCGTCTTTTTTATAAAGCTGGTTTATAAGATGGTAAAATTCCCATGATGAAACTTCTTTGCCCAGAAAATCAGTTGCCACATCTTCAAGGTGATGAGCTTCGTCAATAACAAGACGTGAATACGGCGGTATAATGAATGAAGGTGAATCAGGGTCCAACTGCCTGATTTTCCAGTCAGATAATAAAAGAGCATGGTTTATGACAAGCACAAGAGATTTTGCCGCTTCCCGGCGGGCATTGAAAAAATAACAGGGTTGATAAAAATGGCATTTTGAAAAAAGACAGGCTTCGCTTTCAGCGCAGAGCCTGCTCCATAGGGTTTCTGTTGGTTCAAAGTCAAGCTCGGTTCTGGCACCGTCCTTTGAGGAATTAAGCCATAAGGAGATAGCCTGAAAATCCCGGTATTCGTCCTTTGTTAAAATGCGGTCCTGGGATTTATGAAAATTCTGGAATTTGCGAAGGCAGATATAATTTCTCCAGCCTCGTAAAATGGAGGCGGTAAATGGTGTTTCAAGTATGTCCCTGACCGCAGGAATGTCTTTGTAAAACAACTGTTCCTGCAGATTTATGGTTCTGGTTGAGATAATCACAGGCTCCTGGCTTTCCCATGCGTGAAGAACTGAGGGAATAAGATAGGCAAGTGATTTTCCGGTTCCCGTGCCTGCTTCAATAATTGCAATTTTGTCTTCAAGAAGCGAGCGCTGAACTGAGTCAGCCATTTTAATCTGGCAGCCCCTGTTTTCATAGTTTTCAAGAACTTCCGAGATTCTGCCGCCGGGCTGAAAGATTCCAGATGTAGAGGCTGTTGATATGGAGGCATCTTCTAACATAATAATGTTAATTTCGGCATCAGATAGTTCCAGCCCTTGTTAAGGTTTATTTCATTATCAAGTTTTCAAAGAAGTGGTAGTTCAGGGAAAAGGACGACCGGGTGAGAAGGAAGTTAAGACAGCTGGATGGAGCGAAAGACGGAGTTCTTACCCGGGGATGCCTGTGTAAAGCTGAAAGAATTGGCAAGCCTCATAGTGATATGAGGTTGAAGCAGCAGGAGTCACAGATGATAGCAATATTTACATAAGACTAAGATGAGAGCAAGCTCTCCCACCTCCTTTTGTTGTAATTGTAGTAGCAAAGCTTGCTTTGCTTTTTTATTGGGAAGATAATCATTGCTAAATTTTGCATAAAGATGTATAATAATTCCAGACTTTAGAATAAATTCCAGTGGAAGAGTTGGAGATGTCGGGAGAAGAAATGCAACCTGGCACACAAATCAATTCAAATCCTGTAACTGAGAAAATCAATGTCGTCACCGTGGAAGGCGAAGTTGATGTATTTAATGCTCCCTCGGTAAGTAATTATGTTGTTGAATTAATAGAAAAAGGTTATTTTTATATTATCATTAATTTAGACGGGGTCAAGTATATAGATTCTATAGGACTTTCTAAGCTGATTGAACTTAGAAAGATTCTTGCAGAAAAGAAGGGAGCACTTTCTCTGGTGTGCTGCAATCCAAAGATTCTCAAGCTTTTTTACCTTACCAATCTTGTGGATTTATTTGTAATTCACCACACAGAGGATGTTGCTATAAATAAATTTCTCGGCGCTTATTGATTTGAAATTTTAATAATGGTATATTAAATATAGAAAATTTATTCTTGCAGCCTCCGGTAGGGGCTCTTTGTTTTGTAAGCAAAGTTTGTTTTGCGGCATGACACTCCGCAGTATAGCTTCAGAGTTTTCGATCGCTAAATAAGAGGGTTTTGTATTTGGAAGAAGCAATTAAATTCACTCTCAGGGTTTTCAGCGCCCTAAAGCACAGAAATTTCCGCCTTTTCTGGTTTGGCCAGTTAATATCTCTAATAGGCAGCTGGATGCAGATTGTAGCTCAGGGTTGGCTCGTGCTTAAACTTACCAACTCTCCTTTTTATCTTGGGCTGGTGGGTGCCCTCGCAGGACTTCCTGTGCTTATTTTTTCCCTGTTTGCCGGCGTTATCGCTGACAGGCTTAACAAAAGGTTAATCCTGGTATTCACCCAGATTACAATGATGCTGCTTGCCTTTGTTCTTTCATATCTTGTGGGCTCCGGGATAGTAAAGGTATGGCATGTGATAATCCTGGCAAGTTTTATGGGTGTTGCCGCAGCCTTTGACACGCCCACCCGCCAGTCTTTTGTTGTTGAAATGGTGGGAAAAGAAGACCTCATGAACGCCATCGCCCTCAATTCTTCAATTTTCAACGGTGCAAGAGTTATAGGTCCTGCAATTGCAGGTATTCTTATAAGCAAAATGGGATTAGAGGGATGTTTCCTTGTAAACGGCATAAGCTTCATACCTGTTATTATTGGATTGTTAATGATAAGAACTTCCTATGACGGAAAAGAAAAGAAAAGCGGCACAGTCTGGGAGGATATCAGGGAAGGCTTAAGTTATATAAAACATGACAAGACTGTTTCCGCCATGATAACTCTTGTTGCAACAACTTCCATCTGCATAATGCCTTATGCGGTTCTGATGCCTGCTTTTGCAAGAGATATTCTTCATACTGATGCTCATGGATTCGGTATCCTTATGTCTTCAGTGGGTTTGGGCGCTCTTTTTGGCGCACTTTCTCTTGCTGCTATGGGGAATTTTAAGCGCAAGGGTTTGATTGTTTCAGCCGGGAATGCAGTTCTGCCCTTAGCAGTAATAGCCTTTTCATTTACAAGAAATTTTCATCTTGGAATCGTTTTTCTTATGATAATCGGATGGGCAATCATATCTCAAAATGCCACGATAAATACGCTTCTCCAGTCAATGGTGCCGGATCACCTGCGCGGAAGAGTAATGAGTGTATATGTTCTTATGTTCATGGGAATGATGCCGATTGGAAGTTTTATCGGCGGATTTGCCGCCCAGTACCTTGGAGTGCCCCATGCCATCCTTGTTGGAGGAATCGTCTTCCTTTTTGTTGCAATTATCACCATGGTCAAAGTGCCGCAGATTCAGAGGTTATAAGCAAATCTTGTTTTGCAGTATGATACCACGCAACAAGTTGCGTGCTTCCGGATGCAAAATAAGCAAGCTTGTTTTGCGGGCACGATACTCCGCAGCATAGCTGCAGAGTTTTTAATCGCAAAATAAAGCTCTAATAATTTGTTAACATATCAATTAAAAATTTTCCAAATGGCAAAATATTGTTGTCCACCTGTCCTTTTCTCAAAGCCTCAAAATATTCAGCACGCTGGTCTGCTCGAATAGTTATCCAGTGGTAGCCGGACGTAAGAAGAAGATAATTCATTAAAATTCTTCCTGTTCTGCCGTTGCCGTCCAGATAAGGATGGACAGTAACAAAGAAGTAATGAGCCAGGATTGCCTTGATTAACGGATTCTTGACCTTATTAATGGAGGATTCATAGTTCGTCATTAACTCGGGAAGTTTTTCATAAGCAGGTGGAACATAGGATGTACCTCTTATGAATGCCGGTGCGTTTCTGTATTTAACGAGGGTTAAGTAGTCAATTATCCCTGCATCGGCAGACGGCTTGAAAAGGTGATAGTATGTGTCTTTAATCAGTTCCTGATTCAGGTTGGCTTTAGCAAAATCTTTTTGAATTTTGCTTATTATAAAATCAAAGGCTTCTGAGTATCCCAGAATAGCCATACGGTTCTTTGTGTCTTCAAGATATTTGTTTTTTGAGGTTTTCTTATCTTTTGGAATGATGCCGGAAAGAAGAGCATCTACTTCTTCCGGCGTAATTCGATAGCCTTCGAGCGTGGTTGAATGATAAGTGTCATATTTCTTGTGTTCTTTTGCCGGAGCTAATAGCTGATTAAGAGAATGCTTCTTTATTTTTTTAATTTTTTGATGGAAGTGTTTTTCAATAGCCTTTTCATATTCCTGCAACTGTTGTTCCTGTCGAACAACCCAGGGAGGCGTGAGAATCGCTGACTGTTTTGAAATAATGTCAGATGGTTTGCCAATGTGGTAATAGGTGTGAGTTTCAATTATCTTTTCAATATCTTTAACGAGGTCCAGCCTGCCGGCATCTTTCGCAATATCGGCAAGACGCCTGAAAATGACTGGTTTCGGATTTCCCGCATAAAGCGCCTCTAAGGTTCTCAAGTCGAAGTGAGTACCTGCAATGAAGTTTTCTAATTCTTTTGATTTGATTTTACAGGTATCAATCAAGACTTTCTCCGGTACATCCACTTGAATATTTCTACCTGCAATTCTTATTCTTTTTACCAGTCGTTCATCAAAAGAAGATGAATAAATAAGAGATATAATTAAGCCTTCAGTCAATCGTAATTTCCAATTGGTTTTTTCCTTTGTTTCAACTAAAAGCTGCTTCTGAACTATCTGGTCGCCATTCAGGATTAAAAGTGCCGATATTCCCCGAATAGACCATGTATACCGGGAAAGAATAACTTCAACGGCTTCCCAGTAAGCTATCGGAAAAACTTCTTCTATGAGGTCTTCAGGCTTTTTAAGAAGATAACAACCTCTTGCAATTCGGGAAATGAGCTTTTCTTTGAGCAGAAAAGCAATATGGCGCTGGCCTGTAATTTCCTTGCCGGAAATGACATGCCTGCCTTTTCTTATAGCTTCTGCCCATAACTTTAATGCTTCATCTTTTATTTTCATGATTATCAATCCTTAATTAGGAATTACTATTCAATATTTGATAGGAATTAATAGTCAATATTCTATAGGAGTTCTTAATCAATATTTTATAGGAATTAGTTACGAATGTCAATAGAAAAGACCGTCAAAATGACATTCTATATAGGGTGCAAGGTTACTGCAGCCAAGTCGGGTATATAAATATCTCATTTGACCGCTGAAATATGGTTCTAATGTTGTCCACTGTGCAGAGCCAATAATTTCTAAAAGTATTTGATATTTAAAACTTTATCCTGATTATTCTTTCGCCCCGTGCTTTCGGAGAAGTTCTGCAATATCCTTACGTCCTACACGCAATGCAGCTTGCATTGGTGTTTCACCATTGTTGGCTCGAATATTTACATCAGCACCTTTAGAGATGAGCAGTTCAACTACTTCTATCGGCGCCGGAATTGAGTAAGAACGCAGTCTATCGTCAGGGAAACGCACCTTTTTCTCTTGAGGCATAACTGCTAAATGCAATGGCGTATAGCCTGACTTATTCTTTGCATTTACATCAGCACCTTTAGAGATTAGCAGTTTAACTACTTTTAATCGCGCCGGAATTGAGTAAGGGCGCTCTTTAGCGTCAGGGTCAGACACTATTTTCTCTCGAGGCATACGAGGCATAACTGCTAAATGCAATGGCGTATAGCCTGACTTATTCTTTGCATTTACATCAGCACCTTTAGAGATTAGCAATTCCACTATTTCTTCATTCCAGCCCGTTGCTGATTCTAAAGGTGTATTTCCCCATTTGTCTTTTACATTGATATCAGCGCCTGCTGATATAAGCAGCTCCACTACCCCTTCTTTGCCAGTCGCTATATATAAGGACATATAGTAATCGCTGTTTGCAGCAATGTGCAAAGGCGTCCTGCCACTTTTATCCTTTGCATTGACATTAGCGCCTTTGGATATTAGGAGCATTGCTATATCTTTGCGGCCCCATTCTGCCGCCCTGTGCAAAGGCGTATAGCCTTCATCATCTTTTGCATTGACATTAGCGCCTTTGGATATCAGAAGCATTGCTATATCCTTGTGGCCACATTTTGCAGCAATGTGCAAAGGTGTCCAGCCGCTTTTATCCTTTGCATTAATATCTGCTCCCTTGGATATCAGCAATTCCACTATTTCTTTATTCCAGCGCGATGCCTCTTCTAAAGGTGTATATCCCAAGTTGTCTTTTACATTGACATCAGCGCCTGATGATATAAGCAATTTCGCCATTTCCGTGTACGCTTCATAAGATTCGTTCCTTCCTTCATAAGTCCAGTAAGGCTCAGATGCCCAGTATAATGCTGTATGTCCATCGTTATCTTTTGCATTAATATCAGCACCTTTGGATATTAAAATCTCCAGTATTTCTTTTTGCCCTTTATAAGCTGCTTGGCATAACGGCGCAAAGCTTTTGTACTTTACATTAATAAGTTGTGGGTTAATGAAAAGTATTGTTTTTACAATTCCTATTTTTCCATAATATACGGCAATAATAATTCCTATAGGTGACAACAAGCTTAACCAAATAAAGAAAGAAATTAAAGAAATAGATATCGTAATCAAAATCCATTTTAATAACTTTTTATAATTCTTCTTAGGCTTTGCTTCCATGTTACTCCTTTGTTCATGATTCTAAAATTTTAAGCACTTTCTGACCTCACTTTTCCTTTTTCATTTTCATTATTTTTTGCTCTACATCCATTATGCGATTTTTAGAATCAGGTCTGGAGGCAGGAAGCCCATAGTTAACAATACGAATTTCCAACTTATTATTAATATTACAAAAATCTATAACTATATATCCTGGTCCTTCTTTTTCAAAGTTTACTTCAAAAGTAAGTTCATATGAAGTTGGATGTTTTTGCCAATAAGGAACATTACCTCCTTCTTCTCCAATTGAATAATATAGGTCAGGATTACTAGAGATTTTTGCAGCTTGTATTTGTCCAAATTCCTGCTTAAATAACTTCAAAACTGAACTTACAGCCCTTAAATCATTTGCCAATTCTTGCTTTGTATATTCTGGAGGGTAATGAAAAAGTTTTGCTGCGTCATCAAAGTTGTCATTTTGAATAAGTCTAAAATATTCAGAAGCAATTTGCTTTATTGCATCTTCTGAACTTTCTTGAGAAGGTGCTTGCCAAATAACATTTTTTTCATTATCAAACAAAGTAATTGAAGCCGCTGAGGTCTTTTTGGTTTCGCCAGTCTGTGGCTTCACAAGGTCTGTGCTTCCAATTATTGAAAAGAAGCCGTTCTTGTCAGAGAGTTTTAGGGTCGGAAAACCATCAGTAGCAGAAAGTTTTGCCACTGCCTTTTTATTATTAAAAATGGTTAAATTACAACCATCATCAAAAACAGCAAGTCCAGCCATTACTTCTTCTTGATTATTGGCAATGCCTAAACCACCACCCTTATCACCAGCAACAAGGGCTACCACTCTTTTATCCTGGTTATTATAAATGCCTAAAATGCCACCGTTATCAGTAACAAAAAGATCTGCCCCCGCTTTCCCTTGGTTATTAAAAACGGCTAAACTACCACCCTTATCATCAGCAGTAAGTGTTGCCACTACTTTCCCTTCCTGGTTTACAATTGATAAGTTCTTTGTTGTTATCTCATCTACATTTATGGATTTTGGGGAATTTGTAGCATTGGCAATCCAAATTGGGGAAGCAAATAAGGGCGCAAGCACAAGCAGAGCAAGAACAAAAAAATATTTTCTTAGCCTTCTATTCTCCCTTTCAAGTTTCAGAAGCCTTTCTTCCAAGTTCATGTTTCATCCCCCCTTTTTTATTTTACTGAAAGTCCATTTTCTCTGAATAAGTTAAAACATCCTGTCCATTGGTGAATATTTTGCGTGTGCCTCCATCAAATGAACTCCTGCCATGTGAACATAAATCATAACTGTTTTTATATCGGAGTGTCCCAGAGGCTGTTTGAAGCTAAAGGAGACCTCCGCCGTTTTTTGATGTGATTCGTAGCAAAAGTATACCGGAGAGTATGGGGGCTGAACCTTGCACCTTTCATTAATATATAGTGAGTAGTGGGGTAGGGTAAAATCTAGGCTCCCACAGCAAGCGGGCAATATCTTAATACGAGATTGCCTCTGCCTCATTTGCGGTCTCGCAATGACAGGTTCTTCGAGTTTCTAATAATTTACTTTCGGAGAACCTGTCTGCTTCCTGCTCATCATATACTGCCTGCACTGGTGGACAAAGGCTTCAAGGCGCAGGTTCGCGCCTGTCTGCTCTAGGCCGTCGTAAGCCATGTTAAGGCATGGGATGTTGTCGTAATCCTCTTTGAAGCTCTTCAAAATCCCGCTTACTATTGTTCCGGGCATGCAGGTAAATGGCATGACATTTACTATTCCAGAAGCACCTTTCTTAACGAGGTCGGCTGCGGTGCCGAAACTTAAAATTGCTTCTCCTTTGAAAGTGGGGTCAAGATAAGGTTTTCCATAAGCGATATTTTCTTCCGTGCTTGGCTCATGGTTGCTCCTTAAAAATCCTTCGAATGGATGCATCATAGTGTGTTCGTCTTTTTTCTGAACAAAATCCTCAATATGGGTTACCAGAAGCTGGCGGTAATTGCCGTCAAGAATTGAGTCGCCTTTACGCAGGTAATTAAGGTAAAGAATCCATTCGGTGAATGGCGCCACCCATACCTCGGCTCCCAGCTTCTCCAGATTTTCCACTATGTGGTTATTGCTGAATTTATGCATTCTTACAAATATCTCGCCAACCACACCGATAACGGGTTTTTCGGCGCTTCTGTCAACGGGAATATTTTCAAAGGCAATTCTTGCCTCTTTCATTACGGACTGCAAATTTTTGCCCTTAATCATTGCATCATAAATTTTATCCAGATATTTTTTATAAATTTTTTCAGTTTCGCCTTTTCCTGTTTCGTAAGGTCTTACCTCTCTTAAAGCCTTGTCAATAATATCAGTGCAGACAATACCCTGCCAGGCAAGGCGGGCGAAACTGCTGCCTACCATGCCCAGGTCCGAATAAAGGGTGTCATTCTGGTTTGGGGCGAATATGGGAACATCTTTATATCCAAGTTCATCCAGGACAAGTCTTTGAAGCACATTGTAGTAGCCGAACCTGCATCCTCCCCCGGCAGTGGGCATAAAGAAGGCGGTTTTTTTTGAATCAAAGCCGGGGCGCCTGGTAATTTTCACCATATCGCCGGTGGTGATGATTGCAGGGAAACATTCCTTTCCCGATGTGAATTTTCTTCCCCAGAGAAGTGTTTCTTCGTCTGATTCCGGTACGACTTCTGCATCAACTCCGTTGGCAAGAAAGGCGGCTTTGATTGCAAAAGCATGGTCGCACATGTATGGAATATAAATAGTCCGTTTTTCGCCTTTGCAGATGCTGATAAAGTTAAATTTATGGCTTGCAGGCTCACGTTTTCTTATATTTTCTATGCTGTCAAGGAAGGCTTCGCATCTTGTGATTATCCCTGCATCAGCGTTATGCTCGTCTATCTCAATCTGAAGGAAAACCTTGCCTCCCATTTTAGTTCTGAAGAATTTTAAGAGAAAGGAATCCGGACCGCAGCCGAAGTTGGTGATGTAGATTGCATTTAATCTTTTGTCCTTTCTAATTATCTCAGAGGATGCTATTATTTTCTGCCCATAGCGCCAGGTTAGATGGGGCCATTCGCCGGCAAGATCAACATCATCAAGAGGCAGAAAATCAAGAGGAATTGGCATCGCCCCGAGTTCCCTTAATTTTTTGGGAAGCTCAAGATTGATGCCTGAATCACAGCCGTTATAAGGCCTGCTTACAATTACAATTCCCTGGTCTTCTTCTTTCAGATTTCTTAGAACTTCCTGTCCGCGCTTCTTTAAAGTTTCGCAAAAATTATCCTGCGCCTCCTGGGCGGCGTCAATGGCTTTTGATATTTGTGCCTTGCTCTTTCCAAACTCTTTTGCCATAGGGGAAAGAGTTTTTATGAGCTGGCTTTTCTTGCGGTTGAAGTCAACTACCGGCTGTAAGACTTTTTTGCCTTTTGATTCAATGTCAATTGCAGCTTTAATAGTGTAAGGGATGGATTGAACATAAGGGCAGGGAACGCTTTCCTTAAAGCGGGGGTCGGGTTTTTTTAAATTTATTATACTGGGAAGGAAAATATAATCCACTTCTTTTTTAAGAAGATTGGTAATATGCCCGTGAGTTATTTTTATCGGAAAACAGCTTTCAGCAAGGACCAGCTCCACGCCGTCATTAATAATGTTTTTATTGGTGGGGTCGGAAAGGACTACCGGAATATCAAGTTCTTTAAAGAAAGCCCGCCAGTACGGGAAGTATTCGTAAAAATGTAAAACTCTTGGAATTCCAATCTTTTTCTTTTTTGATTCCAGAGCCTTTATCTCGTCATAATCCCCCAGAAGAATTTTTTCTCTTTCGGTAAATAAATCAGGAATTTTATCAGCTTCAGAAGATTTCTTTCTCTCGTATTTTTCGCATCTTCCGCCGTAGAAGAGCGGCTTTTCACCTTCAACATCAACCCTGTTTATTTCACAAAGGTTTGAACAGCCCTTGCATTCAAATGAGGACTGCTTGTACTGCTTCTTTGACAGGTCAAAGCCTTTAAAGGTGCTCTTTTTATTTTTTCCATTCATGAATTCCATCGCAATCAGGGCGCAGCCTATTGCACCTGTTACTTCATGGTGTTCAGGCACGGTGATTTTCTTGCCGGTTACCTTTTCAAAGGCGGCAACAACGCCTTTGTTTGCCGCAACACCGCCCTGGAAAAATATGTTATTGCCCACTTTTTTATCCTGGACAACCCGGTTTAAGTAGTTATAAACAATAGAATAGCCCAGTCCTGCCACAAGGTCGTCCTTGTCGGCGCCTTTTTGCTGATGATAGACAAGGTCTGATTCCATAAATACGGTGCAGCGTTCCCCGAGCCTCACCGGGCACTTGGATTGCAGGGCTTTGTTTCCAAATTCCCCTTTTATGTTGATGCTGAGTTTCTCAGCCTGTTCTTCAATGAATGAACCGGTGCCGGCAGCGCAGACCTTGTTCATTTCAAAGTCAACAATAGCGCCGTTTTCAAGGCTTATATATTTTGAATCCTGCCCGCCTATTTCAAAGATTGTGTCAACCTGGGGGTCAATTACAGTTGAAGCTCTCGCCTGAGCGGTTATCTCGTTTTTTACAATGTCTGCGCCGATAAAATCGCCGGTTAGATAACGGCCTGAGCCGGTGGTGCATACACCTTTTATTTCAACCAGATTACCGACTTCCTCGCCGACTTCCGAAAGCCCCCGCCGCACGGCTTCTATTGGTCTCCCGGCGGTCATTAAATATCTCTTGGATAGAACATTTTTGTTTTTATCCAGAACCACGACATTGGTACTGATGGAGCCCACGTCCACGCCCAGATATGCTTCTATCTTTTCGCCTTCTTTAAGGGTTTCCCCGCCGCCGTATGAACAGCGCGAGTCATGGAATTTCAAGGGCTCAAGGCTCAGTCTTTCTTCTTTATAATTTTCTATGAATTCTTCGATTTTTTTAAGGTCAAGAGAAAAGGTTTTAGACGGATTTTCTCCGGCAAGTATTGCGGCTCCTATTGCGCCGGTCAAACCGTGATATTCTGTTACAATCAACTCTTTATCATTAATACCGAGAATTTCCCTGAAGGCTCTTACCATGCCTTTGTTTGCCGCCACGCCTCCGTGAAAAGCAACCGGGGGGACAAATTTTTTGCCTTTGGCAATGTTGGAAACAAAGTTTCTTGCCATCGCAAAGCAAAGACCGGCAACTATATCATAATCCGGAGCTGCTTTTTGCTGGAGGTGAATCATGTCGCTTTTGGCAAACACACTGCATCTTCCGGCAATCCGTGGAGGATTTTCCGACTTCATGGCAAGTTCGCCAAATTCATCCTCAATTGATAAGCCCAGCCTGTTTGCCTGCTGGTCAAGAAATGAGCCTGTGCCGGCGGCACAGATTGTGTTCATGGCAAAGTCGCTGATAGCAATTTTGCCTGAGGCGTCTTTTTCAAGGAGAAGGAGTTTTGAATCCTCTCCGCCTATCTCAATTATAGTTTTTACTGACGGGTAGAGCAGCTCCACTGCCTTTGACTGGGCAACAATTTCATTAACGAACGGCACTTCCATAACCCCGGCAAGAATTTTTCCGCCTGAGCCGGTAATGCAAATATTATGGATTTCCGCTGCCGGATGAATAGAAAAGAATTTTTTAAGCTCATCAAGGGCGGTCCTTAAAGTCTCACCTTTGTGTCTTACATACCTGCTGTATAGAATTTCCCCTTTTTTGTCTAACAGCGCCGATTTAAAACTTACCGATCCGATATCAATTCCAAGAAAATTCATAAAATTCCCTCCCCTGGAACGCCTGTCATACCTAGCCCCTCACCCTTTGGGAAGAGGGGGATTATCTTAGTGTTCCCTCACTTGTCAGGGACACATCGTAATGGCAGGGTGAAACTATTATCCTGTTTAATTGTCAATAAAACCTTATGTATGATATAATTTTACTGAAGCTGGCAAATTTCCTTTTAATTGACAGATTTGCAGGGAGCTAAATGAAAAACAAAAAACTTTGCATCTTTATTGTTATTTTTATGTTTACCCTTTTTATATGCTTTCTGAATCCTGCAGGCGGTAAAGAAAACTCCTCAAAATCAGAATCATCCACACGGACAAATGTCGAAGAAATCAAAAAAGAACTTGTCGGCTTAAGGGGGCTTATCTTTTACTCGGAAGTAGCCGTTGGAAAAAAGACGGTGCCTGAGGTGCGCAGTTTATATAAAAAAGAGCTGCGTAAAGAATTAACCCCGTCTAAAGAGCTTTCTATGAAGGAAACCATGCAGACTTTCGGATTTATTCCCAGAAACTATAATATCAGCAAATTCCTGCTTGATATGTACACGGAGCAGGTTGCGGGTTTTTATGACACTACAACTAAAAAGCTTTACCTGACGGAAAAAAACGAGAAAGACTATAATGAGAAACGCAATGAAGAGATGATGAAGACAATGGGAATTTCCATGAATGACTGGATAGCCCTTCATGAGCTTGACCATGCATTGCAGGATCAGAATTTTGATCTTGACATTATTGAAAAGGATATTGAAGCTTTTAATGATGACGATTATACTCTTGCCTTAAAGTCTGTCATTGAAGGGGAAGCAACTTTTGTCATGATGGATGAAATGATGAAAAAGTGGGGCATTGATATTTCCGGAAGTTTCAGCGACTTAGGCAATTTTATGGAGGAAGCTTCGATGCAGACCGGAGGATATGATATTTTTTCAAAAGCTCCGGCGATTTTTCGCAGAACTCTTTCTTTTCCGTATTTCCAGGGCTTAAACTTTATTATAACTGTTAAAAGAGCGGGGGGCTGGAAAGCGGTAAATCTTCTTTATTCGGATGTTCCTGATTCCACCGAACAGATTCTTCACCCGGAAAAATATCTTTATGAGCGGGATTTTCCTGTCCAGGTGAGTTTTAAACAAATTCCCCGCAGGATTGATAATTATGTCATGATTGATGATAATGTTGTTGGGGAGTTTGCTGCAGATGTGTTTGTAAGCCAGTATCTTTCCCCCGCCGATGGAAAGGCAGCAGCCGGGGGATGGGGAGGAGACAGGTACAGGACTTACAGCTCCGGGACCGGAAGCTTTATTATCTGGTTTACCAACTGGGATACCAGAGGGGACGCCGGTAAATTTATGAAGTATCTGGGAAAAGTAATGTCCCGTAAATATCCGGGGAGAGCAGCCAGAAAATTTAACGGAAGTAGTTTGCTTTTATGGGAGAAGGGTACTGTTTCAGGCTGTATTGAGAAAAAGGGAAAGGATGTTATAGTTATAATTGATGCGCCTTATGCCGCTATTGAAAAGATAAGGTTAATGCTCTGGCAGTCAGGGAAGCATAAGATGAAGAGACCGGTTCTTGTCAGGTTTCAAAGGAATGATTGAAAGGAATAAATTTTACACCCATAGAATGAATAAAGTCAATCTTTTATGTATTGAAGGTGATAAATATTGGATGCAACAGATCATCTTATCGAGGCTCTTAACAGAAAAAAGCTGATAAACAGGAAAAAGCTTCAGGAAGCGCGTGATGCCCAGAAGAAGCTTGGTTTACCCCTCGAGAAGCTTCTTGTAGATGCGGGGGCAGTTAGCAAAGAAGTTCTCCTGCAGGTTAAGTCTGAACTTTACAACGTTAACTCAGTGGATCTAATGCAGGTGGAAGTTGACCGTGAAGCAGCTCAGCTTATCCCCATCTCCATGTCCCAGAGATACAACCTTCTTTGCTTCGGCGGAGGGCAGGGGAAGATACTCATAGCCATGGATGACCCTTCGGATGTCTTCGCCAAAGAATACGTGAAAATGCGCACCGGCCTTGATGTGCTTCCCATGGTTTGTTTTGTGGGCGACCTCATACCTTTATGGAAAGATGTTTATGCCGTGAAGCCGATGAAGCCGAAGGCAGAGAAAAAGGAGGGGGAACCAAAGCCGCCTCCCAGGATGGCTGAATTAGGCTCCGGCATAAGGAAGCCCGACGCCGTTCCAAAATTAAAGCTCAGGGAAGAAATTGTCTATCAAAGGCCCAAAAGGGTTGTGAATCTGCCGGGTTTTGCAGTTCCCGAGACTGTGGTAAAAACAGCCGAGGCGCCTTCGCCTTCTTCAATAATTACGGCTGCTAGCGCAGACAAAGAGGATATGGAGATTCTTTTTACCTTAAGCAAGAGTGCCGCCTTTCTTAACGCCGCTTTGAGCGAAGACGAATTAATAACAAAAATCCTTGAAACCGCCTTGAAAATATGCAAGGCTACAGGCTCATCCCTGCTTATGAAGGATAAAGAGGAAAATCTTCTTTTTTTCAAGGTTGTTATTGGAGAAAAAGGCAAAGAGCTTGAGAAAAAGAGAATTCCCCTGGACGAAAACAGCATTGCCGGCTGGGTTTTTCTGCACGGCGAGCCGTCAGTTGTTAATGATGTTTCCAAAGAGCCGCGCCATTACAAAGCAGTAGATCAGTCAATAGGATTTCATACCCTGTCTATTCTTGCCGCACCCATTTTTTGGGGTAGGCAGGTTTTAGGTGTTATTGAGGTTGTCAACAAGACTGATGGTAATTTCACTGAGAAAGATAAAGAGTATCTTACAATTCTTTCTTCCCAGGCGGCTGTAGCAATTTATAATTCAAACATGATGGAACAGCTTCACAACTTTTATATTGAGATTGTGGAAATATTGATAGATTTTCTTGAAGCCCTTGATTCTGATTCCAAAACACATGTGCTGGATGTTTCCCGCTTAAGCGTGGCAATGGGCAGAAAATTGAAACTGCAAAAAAAAGAAATGGAAAACTTATGTTATGCGGCGTTTCTCCATGATATAGGAAAGATTAAATGCCCCAGGGATGAATACACCCAGCATCCGGAACTGGGCGCTGAGATGCTCCAGCATATAAGTATTTTTAAAGACCTTGTGCCTTATGTAAAATATCACCATGAAAATTACGACGGAAGCGGATATCCCGAGGGGGTTAAAGGCGAGTCTATTCCTCTTGGAGCAAGGATACTTGCAATAGCCGAAGCATATGAAGAAGGCAGGGTTGGAGTAAGCGAAGAGGAGCAGGCTTATCATCTGGATGAATTTTTGAAAGATTTTGGAACGAAGTTTGACCCTGCTTTAAAAGAAGCATTTTTAAGCATATTCGAGGTGGAAAATGCTTAAAAATCTTACTCATTATTACCGCCCTGAAAGTATAGATAAAGCACTTGAATTTATGGAAAAATTTGAAGGAGAATCTGCCTTTATTGCAGGCGGAACTGATATTGTAATTTCCAGCAATCCGGCTGTAAGGAGGCTTATTGATTTAAGGAATCTCAGTCTGGGATACATAAGGGAAGACAAAGGCAAAGTTTATATCGGCAGCGCCGCTACTTTAAATGAAATAGCCCAGTCGCCGGTTTTAAGAAAATTTGCATGCGGAATAATTTCTAAAGCCGCATCAAGCTGTGTTTCCAATCTTATAAGAAATATGGCTACGATAGGCGGAAATCTTGCCAGCGCCGTGCCGTCGGCCGATATGCCGCCGCCTCTGGCGGCACTGGATGCACAGGTTAAGGTAAAGAACAAGGGCGGCGAGAAACTTATTCCCATAGAAGAATTTTATTCAGGCTATAGAAAAACTGTTCTTAACGGCGGGATAATAACTGAGGTTGTTCTGCCTGCGGTTTCTCCCGAAACCCGGGCTTCATTTATAAAGCTTGGAAGAACAGCTTCCGATATTGCTGTTGTCAATTGTGCCGTATCTCTTGTAATGAAAGGCAAAACGTGCTGGAAGGCAAGAATTGCCCTGGGCGGCGTGGATTCAATTCCTCTCAGGATTAAAGAAGCGGAAAAAATTCTTGAGGGACAGGTTCTTGAGGATGCTTTAATTTCTAAGGCGGCAATGATAACTTCCCGGTCTGTTAAGCCCATAAGTGACATGAGGGCGTCAGCCGGATACAGAAAAGAAATAGCCGGCGTTCTTGTGAAACGCTCCCTTGCTGAGATAATACAATCGCAATGACAAAAAGATCATTTAGCGGTTTGATAAAGTAAAGCAAGCTTTGCAACTACAAAAACATGTAGTGGGAGAGCTTGCTCTCATTAGCTGGTTGAAAGGTGCGGAGGATAGGAATGAAGCTTAATCTGACGGTAAACGGCGAGAAAAAATCTTTTGAAATAAGCATAAATGACACACTCATGGGAGTTTTAAGGAGGGAAGGCTATCACGGCGTAAAACACGGCTGTGAGACAGGGGAATGCGGAACATGCGCCGTTATAATGAACGGTAAAGCAGTAGCAAGCTGTATTACATTGGCCGCTCAGGCAGAAGGCGCACGGATTCTCACGGTTGAGGGCATTGGAACGCCTGAAAACCTTCATCCCCTTCAGGAAGCTTTCCTTGAGACAGGAGCCGTTCAGTGCGGCTACTGCACGCCGGGCATGTTGATGGCTTCAAAAGCGCTCCTTGACGAGGTGAAAAATCCAACTGAAGAAGAAGTGAAATTTGCTCTTGACGGCAATCTGTGCCGCTGCACAGGTTATGTAAAGCCGGTGGAGGCAGTGCTTCTGGCGGCTGAAAGAATGAGAACTTCTCCCCTTCGTTGATAGGGAGCATTTAAACATCCTCGCCCCTCTGGGGAGAGGATAAAGGTGAGGGGTTGAATCAGTGCTTCTTGCTTCAAAGAAAATGAGGGGTAAAGATGAATAAGAATCATTATTCCGTTGTCGGGAAAAGTATAAAAAAACTTGATGGAATATCTCTGGTAACAGGGGCGGCAAAGTTTACCGATGACTTTGAAATGAGAGGAATGCTTTACGGAAAGATTTTATTCAGCCCCCACGCCCACGCCAGAATTAAAAGTATTAACACGGAAAAAGCAAAGAGCGTGCCGGGAGTTCATGCGGTAATAACTTATAAAGATATTTCAAGAGTTCCTTTTACCACTGCGGGCCAGGGGCATCCTGAACCTTCTCCGTATGACACATATACCCTTGACAGTAAGGTAAGATTTATAGGTGACAGGGTGGCAGGCGTTGCCGCGGAAACCCCTGAGATTGCAGGGAAGGCAATTGAACTGATAGAAGTTGATTATGAACTACTGCCGGCAATTCTTGACCCCGAAAAAGCCATGGAACCCGGTGCCCCTGTTATTCATGATGAGAAGGATTCTTCAGGAATCTTTGACGCCTCAAAAAATCTTGTAGCCCATGTTAAGGCGTGGGCGTGGGGG
>JAMDEM010000148.1 GCA_023486985.1 Bacillota bacterium | reverse complement strand
CAGGGTAAGCCCGGTATCCACTATGTCTTCAACAATAAGGATATGCCGGTTTTCTATGTTTTCTTCAATTTTTGACTGTTTTTGCGCCAGTTGATCTATCTCGTGCTGCCATCCGGAGAGTTCCTTGGTGTTGATGGTTGTTCCGCCATAAAGCTTGTTTTCCAGGGCTTTTTTCTGGCTTGTTAAAGACTGCACTTCAAGTTCCCAGTTTTTAAGCTGGCTTTGATTTTTTTTAAGGGTGTTTCTGTATTCCTCCAGTGCTTTCTTTTCTTCCGAGATTTCATTTTTCAGGGGTGCTTCGTGGTCTTCCGAGCTTTTCTGGCTTTCCAGCTCTTCTATCTGCTCGTCCAGTTGCTGTAACTTGTAAAGCTCCCAGAGCTGCGTCATGCTGTTCTCCCTTCAATGCCAATTATATCAGGTTTTAAAGTACATATAAAGTGCATGTGGCGGTACTTTCCAAGAAAGTCCAATCCGTATCCCACAACGAATTTATCTTCGATTTCAAAGCCTTTGTAGTCTATGGGAACTTCCAGTATTCGCCGCACGGGTTTATCAAGAAGGGTGCATACTTTAATGCTTGCCGGGTTTTTCAGCTTGAGAGTCCTCATGAGATAGCCCAGGGTAAGCCCGGTATCCACTATGTCTTCAACAATAAGGATATGCCGGTTTTCTATGTTTTCTTCAAGGTCTTTGATGATTCTGGCTACTCCAGAGGTTTCGGTTGCCTCTCCATAGCTTGAGATGGCTATAAAATCAAGAATTACGGGGATGCTGATGTGGCGTATGAGGTCGGCGGTGAAAAACATCGAACCTTTAAGTACGCTTATAAGGACTAATTCCTTGCCTTTATAGTCAGAGCTTATCTTTTCTGCAAGCTCTTTTATCCTGTTTTCTATGTCCTCGGCGGAAAGGAGAATCTCCTCTACGTCATTTAGCATTGAAATTATCTCCTAAGTGATATTTAAAGGCAAGGCTTTTGTAGTCTTTGCCGTAGAAAATCTTTATGTTTATGCCGGGATAAAGGGTTCTGAGCATCCTCATTTTCCTGTTTTTCTTTGTCACAAGGCTTTGCTTGAGGGTTGTCATTTCTATAAAAATATCAATCTCAGGCAAATAAAAGTCAGGTGAAAAGCTTTCCATCACCCTCCCTTCATGGTTCCAGGAAAGAGGAAAATTGTGCGGTTCATAGAGCCACTTAAGCTGATAAAAGTCCAGGATCCTGGCAAATTCCCTTTCACTGGGATGAGCGAATCTTGTCTTTTCAATCTGACTTTTTTCTTCTTGCAAACTTCAAAACTCTCCAGAAAGTGAACGCACGATTAAATTATATAGACTTATATTGCCTTTGTCAATTTTAGGAGGGATGCTTCCGCATAAATCCATTTCTTGTCATTGCGAGGGGCAAAGCCCCGCGGCAATCTTTTTTCCCGTCATTGTGAGCGACAAACGGGAGCGTGACAATCTCAGTATAAGAGATTCTTCGCTTCTCTAAGAAGGACCTCTATCATTGCGGGCTGTAGTGGCACTGGCATCCTGCCCGTGATTTGCATAGTAATCCTCTTCCGATTAGGATAACTCCCGTCCCTATATAGTCTGATGAATTGCGCCTTCTTAATAATATAAGAAGGAGAATTTTCATTCCCCTTCTTGATACTAACTTGCATTCATATTATTGTCATTTAGTTCCATCATTTTTTAGGTTCGTAAATAAGGAATTCATCTTTGGTAAGGTCAAAACCCCATTTGGGATTAATTGCCTTAACCCCTACCTCATCAATGAGACTGGATATTGAACGCTTATCGTTTTCAATAACATCCCTGCAAAAGCCGGTAGGCTCGCCGGAAGAAAGAAAAATTGGGAGACCATCCCCCTGTACTAAATTTTCTACTTGAATGTCAGTAAGACTTTCCTTCTTGATGTCATCCTGAGTTAAAACTTCGGTTTTATTATTTAAACCAAGGTTTTTTATATCGTCATAAGATTGAGCCAGAGCAGGTTCTTTTATATAGGGCGTGGTACCATCAGGATAGTCGTTGATAATCATTCCTCTATCAGCCTTGCCGTTATTATTTAAATCAATTATGTCCCTTCCACCGAAGGGGTTGCTCCGCAAAAATCCATAATTTTCATGAATTACCTTGGCTGAAAAAAGTATCTGGTTTTCATTCCTGAATTCTTCTGATGATGTGATTTTCATTGAACTCGCTCCTTCAATATAAAATCATGATTCTAATTTTTTAAAAATTTTCTTTTAGGAAGCCGGCTCACCCGCAGTAATAAGCTTATTTAAAGAATTTGCTTGATTTTCTAATTTCTTACCAGCGAGATAAGTGCTTACAGTATTATCATCTCCTCGTTCTGTTTCCATTATCGACACTCCGAGAAGAGGTAATAAAACTAAGGCTACAGGGGGCATTCCTATGGCGGGGACCATTCCTATGGCACCTAAAAGAAGTCCCGCAGACGCCATCACCGAGTCACCAGCTAGTTGTATCTTTGCCTGTAGTATTTTCTTGGTAGCTTCCCTTTTCAAGCTGGCTATCTCTTTTTGGATACCTGAGGTGTTAGTCTTCCCCAGTTTTACCTCATCCTTAATATCCTGACTCCTAAGCGGTGATTCCGCTTCTTTCTTTTTTGCAGACACCTTATATGCTTTAAACTGATGTCCTGAATTTGCGTTTCCGGTTTTGTTTATTTCCATAAAGCTCACCTCTTTTTTATTATTTAAATTTAGCGATAATCCAATCCATACAGAATATTATTTCTTAGGTTCGTAAATAATGAACTCTTGTTTCTTGAGGTCAATTGCCCATTTCGCGTCTTTGGATATAATCCCTGCATCTTTTATAAGAGTGGACATTGGTCTTGGGTCGCCCGCCACTAGACCTTTACTATTTTTGTCCAGTGCGTCCCGCTGTTCTCCATTGTTGTACCACCGTTTTACCTCAAGGTCGGTTTTGAAATCGTCCCGGGTTATAACTTCGGGGGGACTCTCAAGCCAATAATCCGGTGATGTATCCTTAGGCAGTATTCGAAATTTCTGCCATACCGCACCTACATTACCTAAATCGTTTTCCATTCTGAAATCCTTGCCGGATATGAAGATTTCATCTTTGAATTGATTATCCGTTCCCGGATCCAATATTGAACCAAGTATATTCCCTGATTTTAGTTTTTCAAGAAGACTCTCTTTATAAATGGAGTCCAATTTTATTGGCGTTGAAAATAGAATGTCATTGTTCTTCCTGAATTCAGATGATGTAAGTTTCATTAAGCACACCTCTTCCTTTATATTTATTTTGCGATCGAATACCCCGCAGTCATCCTGAGCGCCGCGAAGGATCTCGTATTGAGATTATTCCCCTTCATTTTACTCAGAGTCAGAACGACAACTATTTTTTTGGCTCGTAAATAATGAATTCATCTCTGGCAAGGTCAAAGCCCCATTTTGCGTCTTTATTTTTAACCCCTACCTTATGTATAAGGCTGGATATCGGGCGCGCATGTTCAGAAAGCTCATAACTATAGCCGGCGTCAGAGCTACCAGCAGACATGTCAGCTATTTTAATGTGCTTAACATATTTGTCATTGGAAGATTTGATATCGTCCTGAGTTACAACTTCAGTTTTATTGCTTAAACCAAATTTCTTTATATGATTATAGTTGTCATGCTCACCGAAGCCGTCATCCTGTTGCTGATTGATGGGATCATACAAAGCAGGTTCCGATAAGTACGCCGCCGGGTACTCATCATCCAGTAATTTTTCCACTCTACCATTATGATTTAAATCAAGCACATCCAATCCCGAGAAAACGTTTTTCCTGCTGGGGGCTTCACTTACACGGCCATCATTTACATAGCGCGTATGAATTACCTTGGCTGAATAAAGTATTTGGTTGTCTTTCCTGAATTCTTCTGATGAGGTTGATGTGATTTTCATTGAACTCACTCCTTTAATATAAAATAGGGTTCTAAATTTTTAGAGTTATTTAGGAGGCTTACTCGCAGTGATAAGCTTTTTTAAGAATATTAGCCTGATTTTCTAATTTCTTACCAGCGAGATAAGTGCTTACAGCATCGCCGTCAGCCATCCAAAACAACCCGAAAAATGCCGGAATTGCTAGTATAGGGTTGACAAGGAACATCGTTGCGGCTAATCCTGTCCAGGGTAAGTTATCAATAACTTCTTCCTTTGCCTCTTCCTTTTTCTTGAGGGCTTCCATTTCCAATTTGACTATCTTTTTCTGAATACCCGGGGTGCAAGCCTTCCCCAGTTTTACCTCATCCTTAATATCCTGGCTCCTGAGCGGTGATTCCTCTTCTTTCTTTTGTGCAGAAACCTTCTCTGCTTTAAACTGATGTCCTGAGTTTGCGTTTCCGGCTTTATTTATTTTGCGATCGAATACCCCGCAGTCATCCTGAGCGCCGCGAAGGATCTCGGATTGAGATTCTTCACTTTGTTCAGAATGACAAAACCCAATCCTTGCTGCAGAGTGTCATGAAGCAAAACAAGCTTTGCTTATTTTCGAACTATTAAAATCACAGGCTGCGCGCCATTGAAATAACGCGAGAAAACAAACTCAGGACATCAGTTTAAAGCAG
>JAMDEM010000023.1 GCA_023486985.1 Bacillota bacterium | reverse complement strand
AGCGCCGAAAGAGCCCCATGGCAGATACTGCAGGTTTCTTCTTTGTTAAGCTCTCTCCAGATTTTCCATTTTTTTTCTTTGATAAGAAGAGGCGTTAAAGCTTTTTTTAATTTTTCATCCAGGTCTTTTAAGTTTTCTTCTATTTCATACATGGCTTCTTTTGAAAGGGGAATATCCTGCCATGAAGGTTCTTCTTTCGGCGCTTCAATGGATGTAAAAGTTGAGGGAGAAAGAGTTCTAATGTCTTTTATTACAGGTTTTTTCAGCTTCTGATTGATTTTTTTGATAAGCTCCCGCTTGTGGAAACTTAATTCCGTTGCCCAGGAGGAGGAAGAGGGGCTTACCCATAGGATGCCGTTTTTTACAAACATTGCCTGGGTATGGGCAGAAATTCTTTCATCAGCCACCCTGGGCCAGATTAAAATTGCCAGTTTTTCGGATAACCTGCCCGAAAAAGAAGCTCTTGTAGTAATGGCATCAAGAATTTCTCCTAAAGGAGTGAGCATAGGTCAAGCTTTCCTTCTTTTATTTTAAAACACTCAACTTCCTCAATGGGTATGATAGAATTATTCCAGTGCGCTGAGGTTATGAAACTTTGCCCGTTCTGGCGTATCTTTTTAAGCAGATTCCTCTGGTGAGCCTCGTCAAGCTCCGATAAAGCGTCATCCAGCATAACTACAGGCTCTTCCCCGGTTTCCTTTAAGAAGATTTCCTTCTGGGCAAGCTTCAGGGACAGTGCAATAGTTCTGTGCTGGCCCTGGGAGCCGTAAACCCGCGCTTCTTTTTCCGAAAGAAGAATTTTAAGATCATCCCGGTGGGGACCGGCGAGTGCCGCGCATCTTTCCAATTCCAGTTCTCTTATCTTTCCAAGATGCTGAAGATATGAGTCTTCAAGCGGTAAATTTCCGTTAAGGGGAATACTGCAGATGTAGTTGATACCGACTTTTTCTTCAACTCCGGAAAGATAATTGTAAAAGAGAGAAGCTGAAGCATCCAGTTTTTCCGTCATGCCGGTTCTTTCTTTTATTATTGCGCTTCCAAGGAGGGAAAGTTTTTCATTGAAAACATCCTCCAGTGCAGTTTCACGCCGGCTTTTAAAATTTCTCAAATAATTATTTTTCTCCATAAGAACTTTATTATAGTCAAGGAGATTACGGTAATAATAAGGCTTTAGCTGGGAAAGGAAAATATCTAAAAATTTTCTTCTTACCGAAGGAGCGCCCTGGACGATTTCCAGGTTTTGCGGCGTAAAGACAACGCATGTTACCTCACCCAGAAGGTCTTGAATTTTTCTTACAGGCCCGTTGTTTATCATTATCTCTTTTTTAAGATTATTATCGCCTTCCCTAATCCATCTTATCTCAATGGTTGTTTCCCGGTCTTTTCTTGAAACTTCTTCGGAAACAAGAGCATAGGAAGAGCCCCAGCTAACAAGCTCTTCTTCTTTTAAAGCGCGAAATGACTTTGAGGTGGAAAGAATATAAAGGGCTTCAAGGAGATTGCTCTTGCCCTGGGCATTTTCACCCAGGATTAGATTTATGCCCGGGGAAGGTTGTAGTTTCAGCTCTCTATAGTTCCTGAAATTTTTAAGCTCAAGGTTTTTAATAATCATCTTCCTTAATTTATCATATATTAATGCTTTTATCAAACTGCTGCGAGGGCACAGGGTCTGCTCCTGTTTTTATAGTTTTATCAACCTGTTTGGAAGGCAGAAGAATAAAAACATTTAATTTGTTGAAAAAATTATGTATAATAAGTAATATAATACAGGGCGAACAGAAGCTCGTTCTTTAGAAATGAGGTTTACATAGTTGGAGTATTATATTACCTGCACTTATAATTGCAATTTGTCCTGTTCATATTGCTACCAGATGAAAGTCCTGAGAAAAAAAAGCAAAGAATTTTCAAAGCTGGATAACGGTCAAATAGATAAGATATTAAAGTATATCCGTTATGATATCGCAAAAAGAAATACCTGCGAGGAAAATTTTATTGCATTTTTCGGCGGGGAGCCGTCGCTAGTTCCGGAAGTAGTAAGTCAGATTATTGAAAAAACCCGGGGCTTGGATTTTAAGTATATTTTTTGCACTAACGGCTTGGCTCTGGATAAATTCCCCCGGGAACTCCTTAAATTTATGAGTGCCATCCTTGTCTCTGTTGACGGAGAAAAAGAAAACCAGGAAAAATACCGGGGGAAAGGAAGCTATGACAGGATAATCAAAAATGTAAAAATGCTTAAAGCTGACTTTAATAAACCTGTAATCGGCAGGATGACTTTAGAAGAAGATATAAATGTATACCGCTCAGTTATTGACATGCTGGACACTTTTGATTTAGTCCACTGGCAGATTGTAGGCAAGCCTAAGTTTAATTTTCCGGAAAAGTTCATTGCCAATTATAAAGCCGAAATCGCAGAGCTTTTTAAATACTGGTATTCAAACTTTGAAGCAGGAAAGATTGTGGGAATAATTCCTTTCCAGGCGGTTACGTGGGCAATGTTATTTCCGGAAGAAGAAGCAGGCAGGCCTTCCTTTAGATGCGGAAACGGGCACGATATCCAGATTATAGATATGGCGGGAAATATGTATGAATGCGATGAGCTTCTCGGCGAACATGAATGGATTGTAGGAAACATAAACAACGGAAAATATCCCCATATAACTTATGAAGCTCATACAGATATTTTTGAAGATTGCAGGGTTTGTGAAATCTCCAGAATTTGCCTGGGGAGATGCCGGCGGACATTAAAAATTTATGAAAAAGAACAGATAAGAAACTATTGTCAGTTAACTAAAGCACTTGTCGGGCTGGTGTTAAAACACAAGAAAGAGCTGGCAGAAATTGCCAGGGCGAGAAAATATACTCCCCACCAGGTTTACCCCGGTCCCTGTCACACCGAAGAAATCCCGTAGTTTTGCAGTCATAGCAATCCCCTCTTTGCTAAAGACAGGCAGAGGAAGCGCATTACCCCCTCTTTGTTAAAGAGGGGGGAGGGGGAGTTAAAAATATTGTTTGAAAATGCCTGACCCTGTGTCGCAGCATTGCAAATTTCCCTGTTATTATGATATATTTTCCTTATGCGCATAGCCATGTTCACAGACTGCTATAAGCCTATTGTTAACGGCGTTGTTTCTTCTATTTCCTGTTTGAAGGAAACTCTTGTTAAAAAAGGGCATGAAGTTATCATCTTCTGCCCCAGCCACCCCGGGCACGGGGATACAGAAGAAGGCTTGAGGAGGTTTTATTCCTTTACGTTCCCTCTTCAGCCCGAAGAGCGCGTGACACTGCCTTTCCCGTCAAAACATCTTAAAAATTTTAAGCAGGAAGGCTTTGATTGCATACATATTCATACCCCTTTTAATCTTGGATTTATAGGCAGGGGGGTGTCAAGAAAACATAAGATTCCCATGGTTTTTACACATCACACTCTCTGGGAGGAATATGTCCATTATATACCGTTTATAAGCCGGGAGTGGCTCAGGAAAAAGGCGATCTCCCTTTGCCGCGGCTTCTGCAATTCTTCAAATTATGTAATCGCACCAAGCGCAATGGTGAAAGATATATTGATAAGCCAGGGAGTAACAAAACCGATAGAAGTGGTTCCTTCAGGCATAACGGCGGAGTTGTTTAAGTGCGGCGATGCCGGTGTTGTCAGGAAAAAATATAAAATTCCGCCTGAAAAGCGGATTTTAACTTTTGCCGGAAGAACCGGCAAAGAAAAAAGCATTGATTTTCTTCTTGAAGCTTACAGGATTATAGTGGATAAGTTTCCCGATGTTCATCTTTTTATCCTGGGAGACGGTCCTGAGAGAAAGAATCTGGAAAATCTGGCAAAATCTCTAAAATTGATGGATAACACAACCTTTACCGGTTATGTTCCGAGGGAAGAGATATCCAATTATTTTAGCGCTTCATATCTTTTTATATTTTCTTCTACAACGGAGACACAGGGGCTGGTGATGCAGGAGGCAATGGCCTGCGGCTGCCCTGTTGTTGCCGTTGATGCCACAGGAAGCTCCGAGACGGTAAGAAACGGCATAGACGGGTTTCTTACCCCCTTCAGCAAGGAAGAGTTTTCCTCAAAGATACTGCTTCTTCTTGGTGATGAGGCGTTAAGAGAGAAATTTTCTCAATCCGCCGCAAAAGATTCCAGCAGGTTTTATACCGACAGCATGGGAGAAAAGATAATTCAGGTTTACACTGCTGCAGTAAAGTCCGAGTAGTCATTGCGAGACATGTTGCAATCTTTTCTTATCCTTCTCCCCCAGATTTAAACCTTACTTCGAGAGTTAAAAGCCGTGGGAAAAATTTATCTGGATAAAACGCAATTTTGACGCAATTAAAACGCAATTATATTCTTAAAATGCAGATATTAAGCCATTTTTTACGATAATAATAAAAAATAATAAGTAAAATTTAACGCAATTGTTACGCAATATCAGGGTGCCATTTTATTAAAAGGACACTACTGAAGGGGAAAGGTCAATCTCAAAGAGGGTATTGAAAATTACTTAAAGAATAAAAAGAAATAAAGACAATGCCACTGATTGATAATAAAAACCAGACATTACAGGATGCTTTGAAAAATGCACTTTCGACCACAGAAAGTGG
>JAMDEM010000135.1 GCA_023486985.1 Bacillota bacterium | reverse complement strand
AAGCTTGACCTTTACATAGCAGCAAAGCGGAAAATTAAATTTGTTTTGCGGCATGACACCCCGCAGAAGAACTGCGGGGTATTCCAATCGCAAAATAAACAAATGATAATCTCTGGAGGTGAACGATGCAGGAAAACGCAGTGGTTGAGTGTGTTCCCAATTTCAGCGAGGGCAGGCGTCTGGAAGTTGTAGAGGCAGTTGTTAATTCGATTAAATCCACCGCAGGAGTAAAAGTTCTTGATTATTCATCGGATAAAGACCATAACCGCTCGGTGGTGACATTTATAGGAAACCCGGGCGCAGTTAAAAAGGCAGTTCTTGCCATGGTGGAAAAAGCAAAAGAGCTTATTGATATGGAAAAGCATCAGGGCCAGCATCCCCGGATTGGAGCAGTTGATGTAATTCCTTTTATACCGCTGAAAGACATTGGAATGAAAGAATGTGTGGAGCTTGCACGTGAAGCAGGGCGGGAAATTGCGAAAGCTCATGATATACCCGTGTATTTTTATGAGGAGGCGGCATTGAAGCCTCAGCACAAAAATCTTGCCGACATCAGGAAGGGAAATTACGAAGGCTTAAAGGCTGAGATTTCAAAACCGGATAGGCATCCTGACTCCGGTCCGTCAAAGATGCATCCAACTTTTGGAGCAGTTGTTATAGGGGCAAGAAAGCCGTTAATTGCTTTTAACGTAAATCTTGCCACTGATAAACTTGAAATTGCCAGAGCAGTTGCCAGGAAATTAAGGGAAAAAGACGGGGGGCTTGCCTGCGTTAAGGCAATGGGAGTGATGTTAAAAGAGAAGAATCTTGCCCAGGTTTCCATGAACCTTGTGGATTATGAAAAAAGCTCAATTTATGCCGCTTATGAACTTGTAAGGATTGAAGCGGCACGATACGGCGTTGATATTGCCGGAAGCGAGCTTATCGGTCTTACACCCCTTGCTTCCGTTGTTGATGTTGCCCGGTATTATCTTAAGATGGAGAAATTAAGCAAAGATCAAGTTCTGGAATATCATTTGATTTGAGGGAAATAAAATGAAGATAAAAGCCGATATAATAATAAGCGCCCGCCAGGCGGTTACTCCGCTTTCAGATAAAGGATGCCTCCAGGGCATTGAAATGTCTGAGTTGGCGGTCTTTTCTCCCGGCGGCGTTGCAGTGAAGAGCGGCAAAATTTTAAAATCAGGAAATAAAAGCGAAATCCTTCGTAATTTCAATGCCAGGAAAGTTGTTGATTTCCCGGACTGCGTAATTATGCCGGGTTTTGTGGATGCCCATACCCATCCAGTTTTTGCAGGCTCAAGAGTCAATGAGTATCTCCTGAGAGCAAAAGGCACAGCTTATATGGAAATACAGGCAGCCGGCGGCGGAATTATCTCAACCGTAAAAGCTACAAGGAAAGCAGGCATACCCGAGCTTTACAGGCTTGCCGAAAGACGAATTCTTAGAATGATAAACCACGGCACTACGGCATTAGAGGCAAAGAGCGGCTATGGTCTCTCTGTCAAAGATGAAATAAAGATGCTGAAAGTTATCTCCATGTTAAAAGAAAAACTCCCGGCGGAGATTGTGCCGACTTTCCTGGGCGCACATGCAATCCCTGAAGAATTTTCCAGTGACCGGCCGGGGTATATTCAATTGGTTTTAAATGCAATGAAAAAAGTAAAATCCCAAAATCTTGCCGAGGCTGTTGATGTCTTCTGTGAAGAGGGAGCATTTAATCTTGATGAATCAGAAAAGATATTCAAGGAAGCTCTAAAACTGGGCTTTAAAATAAAAATTCATGCCGAGGAGTTTACCACCAAAAGATGCGCAGGCATGGCATCCATTCTTGGCGCTTCTTCCTGCGACCATCTTCTTTTTATTTCAGATGAAGATATAAAGATTATGAGCAGGAACCAGACTCCTGCGGTCTTGATGCCCGGCACTCCCTTTTTCCTTGGAATGGAGAAGTACGCACCGGCAAGGAAGATTATTGAGAATAATGTTATTGTGGCTCTTGCCACTGACTTTAATGCAGGAAGCTGCCTTATTGAATCAATGCAGACGGCGGTTTCCCTTGCCTGCATAAAAATGAAGATGACACCTGAAGAAGCTATAAATGCAGCAACGATCAATTCTGCTTATGCGCTGGGGCTTTCAGCATGCATGGGCAGCCTTCAGGAAGGAAAATATGCCAATCTTGTAATAATGGATGCTGAAGATTACCGTGAGATTCCGTATCATGCCGGTGTAAATCTTGCGAAATCTGTTATGATAAAGGGAAAATTTATCAGACATACTGTTGGTTTTTAACAGTTTTTGTTTTGTCATTGCGAGGAGCATAGCGACCTCGCAATGACAAAAATTATATAGTCATTCTGAGCGACAGCGAAGAATCTCTTGCCTCTTCCGGAATGATAACCTGAGCAATATTAATTATGGAGCAATACACTAATTTAGATAAGGAGAAAAAGTAATGTACAGCGAAAAAGAACTTGGCAAACTCCTGGCGGATATTTCTTCGGTTGATCCCGTGCCGGGAGGCGGCGCCGTTTCCGCCATGGCGGCTTCAATGGCCGGTGCTCTTGGGGTTATGGTGGCATCCCTTACAATTGAAAAAGACGGCAAAGTTGAGCTTAAACCCTTGATGGAAAAGTGCAATAAACTTTCCCACGAATGTTTAAAACTTTCCGATGATGACTCTAAAGCTTATACAAAAGTTATGACAGCTTATCAAATGCCGAAAAATACGCCTGAAGAAAAAAAGAAAAGAACAGAGGCTATTCAGGAATCCCTTCAGATAGCGACTATTGTGCCGTTAAGAACCGCGGAATGTTCCCTTCAGATTATTGAATCGGCACTGGAACTTTTAGAAAAGGGGAGAAAAGGAGCTTATTCGGATGCGGTGGTTTCCGCCGTGCTTGCCCGGGCGGCTTTTGAGGGAGCTTTCGCCAATGTTGATATTAACATAGCTCACATAAAAGATGAGAAATTTCTAAACAGCATAAACTTGAATGTGAAGGAATTAAAGCATAAATTTAACCGTTCATCCGTTTTAATTGATGAAAGACTTAAAGAAAAATCCCAAACTCATTAAACGAGAGATGTTGTCAAAGCAGATTCAAGAAGCATTTTATGCTGATGCAGAATTTTTTAATTCTGAAGCTAAAAAGTGGGAAAATGTTGAATTGGAATGCTGGAGTAAGACATGTAAATATTAAATTCAGCAGATTCTCGGTAACTGGTCGGCGATCATCATGTCAACTATTCTTGTGCCGCCTATACCTGTTTTCATGAAGACTTTTCCGGCGGGGGAGGCGGCAACTTCGCCTATAATTCTTGAATCCTTTCCTATTTCATTTTTTTTCATAATTGAGACGATTTTACCGGCTTCTTTTTCAGAAGCAATAAGAACAACTTTTCCTTCATTGGCAAGATAAAGAGGGTCAAAGCCTAAAAGCTCGCAGATTGCATTTACTTCTTCTTTTACCGGAATTGAATCTTCATGCAGTAAAATGCCGAAATTTTCACCGTGGACTATTTCATTTAATACTGTTGCAAGGCCTCCCCTGGTGGGGTCTCTCATGAATTTTACGCCGTTTGAAGATTCAAGAACTTCATCAATCATATGCCACAGGCTTGCGCAATCGCTTAATACCGGCGTGCCTATGGCAAGATTTTCCCTTGCCGATAAAACTGCAATTCCATGATCCCCAAGAGTCCCGTTTATAATCACTTTATCTCCGGGTTTTATTTTCTCATTAAAAGAGCGGTTATTATCTCTAATCCCGATTCCTGCGGTATTAATGAATATCTTATCGGCGCTTCCTTTTTCAACAACTTTAGTATCGCCTGTTACAATCTTAACTCCGTTTTTCTCAGCTTCTGCCGCCATGGAATCAAGAATCCTGTGAAGCTCATCAATTAAAAGTCCTTCCTCAAGGACAAATCCGCAGGAAAGATAAAGAGGTTTTGCCCCCATAACGGCAAGGTCATTGGTTGTTCCGCATACGGCAAGTTTTCCAATGTCTCCGCCCGGGAAAAAGATAGGCTTTACGACAAACGAATCGGTGGTAAAGGCAAGTTTTTTATTCGTCATAACGGCAGAAGAGGAGATTGCCGCGTCGCTTCTCTCCTCGCAATGACGCCATAAGTCGCTCCCGTCTATTAATGCGGCATCTGCAAGGGGAGAAATATATTCATTGGTAAAATGGGGCATGAAAAGCTCTGTAATAAGCTTTCTGGATAACTTCCCGCCGCTTCCATGGGCAAGAAGAATGGTATCGTTTTTCATGTAGTTTTCCCTTTCATATTATGTCGAATAAATTCGACCGCTTGTTGCAGCTGTAGTGGCAAAGCTTGCTTTGCCATTTTTATGCAGACCAAGGTCTGCCACTACTCATTTTTACAGTTTGTAGGGGTTTGATTCATCAAACCCGCAGCATTTCGGGTTCAATAAATTGAACCCCTGCATAATCTGGCAAATCAAATTCCCACATATTTGTAATAGGCGGCGCATGTCCCCTCTGAAGAGACCATACAGGCGCCTACCGGATTTTCAGGGGTGCAAATCTTACCGTACAGTTTACATTCAGTCGGTATTTTAAGTCCTCTTAAAACAAAGCCGCAGATACACCCGGGATTTTCTCTTGATTCTTCAATATTTACCGGAATATTTTTACCGGCATCAAAGCTTTCAAATTCTTTTCTGATTTTCAGGCCGCTTCCGGGAATTAATCCAATTCCTCTCCAGACTGAGTTCGTTGCTTCAAATACTT
>JAMDEM010000042.1 GCA_023486985.1 Bacillota bacterium | reverse complement strand
CCTGGGAAGGATCCAGGGAATTCTTTTCAAAGGAAACTTTTTCAAAAACAGGGGATTACTCCCCGTTTGAATCATATAAAAAGATATTTGAAAAATCCTCTCTGGACAGTAATGGAGATTTCCTCAACAGAGCCTTATTTTTTGATATGAAGACATTTTTACACGGACTTCTCACCATTGAAGACAAGATTAATATGTCTTATTCACTGGAAATGAGAGTGCCTCTTCTGGGGCGGGATCTGGTTGATTTTGCCCTTGCCATTCCGTCCAAATACAAGGTTGATGGAGGACTGGGAAAAGCCGTTTTCAGAAAGGCTGTAAAAGGGCTTCTCCCGGATAATCTTGCAATGCAGAGAAAACAGGGCTTCAGCCCGCCGGAAGGCTCCTGGTACAGGGGCGAGACTATGGATTACATAAGAAAAATTCTTCTTACCGGCAGAGCAAGGAAGCGGGGATTTTTCAACTACAGCTATATTGAAAGAATAATAAGGGAACACCTTTCCGGGAAGGTCAACAACAGGCTTATAATCTGGTCCCTCCTTTGTTTTGAGTGGTGGAACAGAATCTTTCTGGAAGGCGAGAATGTGGTGAATGATGGATGATTAATGTAATTGCTGCGAAACAATATGTCATTGCGAGCTCCCGAAGGGAGCGTGGCAATCCCGTAATGAGAGATTGCTCACCCACCCTTTCAAGGCGGGTACCCGGCTACGTTCCTCGCAATGACAATAAGTATTAAATCAGGAGATGTGCATGTTTAAAAAAATAGCCAGTGCGATTAACGCCGCAAAAGAAAGAAAAAGAAAAGAAAAAGCCGCGATAGAGAAGAAAGCACGCCTTGAAGAGCTTCGAAAAGAGTATCTAAGATACGAATTCCCCAAGAGCATCGGAGTTTCTCTTTCCGAATTTGAGTGCATTTACCGCTGCCGGATGTGCCCCCAGTACAGCGATGAATATAGAAATATTTTAAACTCGCGAAAAATCATGGATTTTGAAACCTTCAAGGTTATTGTGGAGCAGATTCCCGACGAGGAAGGGATAAGCGTGGAGATAAGCTCCATGAATGAGACCTTAATGTGCAAGGACCTTGAAAAATATATATCATACTTCAAGGAAAGAAGACCGAAACCCATGGTGGTGATAGCGACAAATGGCAGGCTTTTAACTGAAGAGAGAGCAAAAAGCCTTATCAATTCCGGCCTTGATGTGCTGTCATTCAGTCTTGATGCAGGCAGTAAGGAAAGCTATAAGTGGCTTTGCGGCTCTGATGATTATGAACTTGTCTGCGAAAATCTCTTGAGAGTTGTTGAAATCAGGAACAGCCTTAAGCTTGATAAGCCAAAAGTTCAAACTCACATTATTGGAATAAAAGAGCTTTCCCATGAGTTCGGTCCTTTTGTTGAAAAATGGTCAAAGATAGTGGATTTCGCCAATGTAAGGAATTACGGCAACTGGGGCGGGCTGGTGGATGACAACGGCATCACGCCTATGGATAAAGCTCCGGAAAAGCGTTATCCCTGTGCCTGGCTATGGTGCGCCAGCAAAATTCTTTCTAACGGCAATGTGGTTAAGTGCTTCATTCATCCTTATAGCAACGGCGGTATTCTCGGGAACATAAAAGAAAAAAGCTTGAAGGAAATCTGGAAGGGAGAGAAAGTGGCTGCTTTGAGAAAACTTCATGAGAACGGAGAATACTCAAAAGCTGAGCTTTGCCAGGATTGCAATGTCTGGAGCCTTTTCCCTGATATATGGTCGGATGACGGCGGTGAAAAATGATAAGCAGCGGACTTAAAGCTTTAAAAGAAAGATTTTCAGCTCACAGGAAAAAGATGCTTAGAACTTATTATAAGAATGCCGTAAAACCTGAAAAGGGGCACAAGTATAAGATAAAGGCTGCAGCTATTGAACTTACCAACAAGTGCAATCTCAGGTGTCTGCAATGCAATTACAAAGGCGGGTCCGGCGAAAATTATGAAAGAAATACCGGTTTGATGCCGGTTGATTTCTTTAAAAAAGCTCTGGACCAGCTCATTGAACTAGGGTGCGAATCAATTCTTTGCAATGCCGACGGAGAGGCAACTCTTCATCCCAATTTCCTGGACTGCCTTGAATATGCCTCATCAAAGAAACTTCAAATTCATTTTAATACGAATGGAAATTTATGGAATAAAAACTTTATCGAAGGATTCCTGAGTTTTTATAAGGGCAGTGTAATTTTCAGTCTTGACGGATTCAAGGAATCCCATGCGCGTATTCGCGTGGGCTCCAATTATGACAGAGTCGTCAATAATCTGGAGCTGCTTCTTAAAATGAAAGGCAGGGACGGCTTCACCAACCCTGCTGTTGGGGTTGCCTTCTGCAATTATGACCAGGAACCGGAAGAGATTGAAAAATTTGTGGAATACTGGCTGCCTAAAGTGGATGTAGTTTCACTATGCCAGGTTTATGACAGCGATACAAAAGTTATTTCCAGAAAGTTGAATGAAATTGACCCTGCAAAGATGCAGAGAGTTATCTGCCGGATTCCCTGGGAAAATGTTGAGATAGGCTGGAACGGCGATGTTATACCGTGCAGTTCTTATATAGTCACTCCTGAAGGAATAATTGGAAACCTGCATCAGCATAGCCTTAAGGAAATCTGGGAGGGGGATAAACTACGGGCTTTCAGGGTAAAACACAGGAACTACAAGCTGGATGGTACAAAATGCCTTTTCTGCGAAAGATGGAAGGCATGGTACTCAATGCCTGACAAATACAGGGGAGAAACCAGAATTATTCTGAATGGAGTTTTTAAGCTTTACTATAACAAACATGGCAGAAGAATCATGCTTGGAGAAGAATTATGAAGGCATATCTTGTGGAATTTTCATCAGTCGAAGATTCCAAGGAAGCTCAAAAACATATAAGAAGCTTTGATTCAAAAGCCGGTATTTTCTGTGTCCGCAAAGTTAAGGATGAACTTTATGAGGCGGAAACGAAATCGGCAGAAAATGGGAAAAGAATCATTTCGGGAAAGGACCTGCTTTTTTCATTTGTAAACAGGCTCTTTAAGTCCGGCTTTTCCCGGATTGCAAGGATTAAGCTTTCCGGTTACCGTCTTCCGCCTGATATGCTTAAACATGTAATTAACTTTCATGTCAATTCAAATAATCAATACACGAGATGCTCCATGGAAGAGCTTTATCTGCCCGTTCTCATCGAAATAATTGATGAAAATAAATTTAATGAACTAAAAAAGAAGAAAAGAAAGTTTCTTCCGGACGGGAGTTTCAATATCAAAACTGATCCTGAATCTGAGAAATACTGGCTTTCGGAAAATGAAAGAAAATTTTATCAGATAGACAATTTTGAAAGGTATTATCCATTTCCTCTTACTATAGCAATCGAGCTTGCACCCAACTGCAACCTGAGATGCACCAAGTGCCCGTTCCATTCCAATACTCATAACAGAAGCGTGAACATTAAAAAATCTGATTTTATGAGTTTTGAAACTTACCGGAAAATCGTTGACGAAGCTTCGTCAAAGAGAAAAGGAGTTACCATTTCACCCGCTGTAAGGGGAGAGCCTCTCCTTCATCCCTGCCTGACGGAGATGATAAAATACGCAAAGGATAAAGGATGCGTGGTAGGTTTTGCCACCAATGCAAATCTTTTAACGCCTGAGACATCGAAAGCCATTATTGATAGCGGGCTGGATTCTATCTGCTTCAGCGTTGATGCCATTGATGAAGCTACCTACAACGTTCTCCAGCCGGGCGGGAATTTTAAACGGGTCCTTGAAAATATTGAAGAGTTCCTGAAAATTAAAGGTAAAAAAGGCTCGCCTGATGCTTCAATCATTTTCATCGAATCGGAAGAAAACAGCCTCCAGGTTGACGATTTTATGAATAAATGGATAAAGAAGCTGAGAAGCGTCACCATCCAGTCGGAGCATGATGTGTCCAGGGCGTATAAAATTTACCGGAGATACTTTGATATCAAGGAAAGATTTCCTTGTTTTGCTTACTGGGTAAATCTGTACATCCACTGGGACGGCAGCGTGGTTCCCTGCGGCATGGATTATGACGGAAGCCATGTTCTTGGCAATATTAATAGAAACAGCATTGAGGAAATATGGAAGGGTAAAGCCTTCATGGATTTAAGAAACAAGCAGTTTGGCAGAAAGAGGGATTTAAGCTACTGTAAAGCATGCACAAGCTGGAGCGGGATTTCTGGAATCAGCCATGCCGGGGATGATGTGATGGAAACGGTCTATATGGCAGCCACGGCAAAAATCAACCTTGACCCGGCTGCCAGGCATTCACCTCTTTCTCTGATATCAGAGAAAGTAAAGGCTATGATGGGGGGCAGATAGCTTGAAAATACTTCAGGCGCCGATTCTGGCTCTTTACCAGCCTTATAGTTTTTCCAGAGCCTTAAGAAAGCTGGGCCACACGGCAGATTACATGATATGGGACACTGGAGGTTTTGAATGGCTGTCCCATGGCTGGGATTACAATCTTGAAATATATAAGGAGGATAACCAGAGAAGAGGAATTCTTGGATGGAAAAAGGCTGAGAAAGATTTATTTAGTTTTTTCCTGAAAGCTCTATTAAAATATGATGTTTTTCATTTTCATTCAGGATTTTCGCTTTTTCCTGTTGATTATTTCCGGAGCCTGCCCGGCAGTCTTGATTTGAAAATCTTAAAAGGAGCAGGAAAGAAAATTTTTTTTCATCACTGGGGCTGCAGGGATTCCAGGCCTAAAAGCTCTTTTGCAAGGGAATGTCCGGAGCTTTGCAGCATATGCCCTGCAAATCACAGCGGCTTATGCAATGATGAGG
>JAMDEM010000131.1 GCA_023486985.1 Bacillota bacterium | reverse complement strand
ATTTTATCGGCGGCTCGGATTACATGCCCAGGATTCTTTTAACATCCATTTAACCAACCTCCTTAAGAATTTTAGGTTTGACCTATTCAAAGTTATTTAAGACTTCAATCAAGGTAAAAGCGATAGCACCTCCTTTAAGACAAATACCTATTTTTCGGAAATTGTAACGGCAAGCAGTGAGCTGCTTAAGTTTTTATATTTTATTGTTACAATTTTTCCGATGAAAATTTTCTTGCCGTCGGTTAGAATTTTGCTTTCTTTATCCAGCCTGAATTTAAGTCCCATTTTTTTCTCATTTTCTACCACAAGATAATCTTTATTTAATTCAATGATTTTGCCGGAGAATTCTTCTTTTGTACCCGTCAGGCAGCCAGGAGCGCTTCCTTTGCCTTGCCCATGAGGAGGCATTGCCGTTTCTGCGGCTGCGTTTCCGCTTTCTTTCTGCATTTTTGTTTCCGTGCAGCACGCATCGGTTTTTGCTTTATCTTTGCCGGCAAAGATAATATAGTAGCTTCCAAGCGCCATTGCTGCTATTAATAGAGAAACAAGTAATATTTTTTTACTCAAAACGATTCCTCCAATTTTTTATTATACCCAGATTTGAAAATTATTCACCAGATATTTAAAAATTTCTTTTGTTTTATACCTGACTTTGCTGAACAAAATTAAGCCTTAGATTAGAAAGGAGATTTTTTATTTCACTCTTTGTTTTTTCATCAAGTTTGTCTTCGGTTTTTTCTATTAAAGATTGGAGGCAGTCAATTGCCAGACTTGCCTGCTGAATATCTTTTTTGATTTCTTTAGTTGCAGGATTCAGATGCAGCCCCATCTGTATCCATGCCTGCTCTGCCAGCATGGCGATGCAAATGTTTATTACTTCGTAGATATCACCGGGAAGAAGTTCTTCCAGATTGATTTTTTCCTTATTTACAGTTTCTTCTTCCATATTAGCGCCTCCTAGCAGAATTTTTTAATTCGCTCTTTTTACTTCAAATCCTTTTTAAAAAGAGGAAATTTCCAAAATGAAACGAATTAGTGTAAAAAACAGCAAAAGATATTGATATTTTGTAAGATTAATGTATAATAGTAGAAAAGATTTAATGAAAATCGGTTTTAATATTAACAGGGAGGAGGTGAAAAGGCTCTCTCTCGAAAGACATCTTGAAAGGAGCTGATTAAATGATGAAAAAAAAGATAACCGGTTACGTTGCTGTTGTCGTATGCTTGTTTCTGGTGGGCTTATGGTGCTCTCATGCAATAGGGGAAGAAAAGCTTTCCAACCATGCATTTATTGACGAGTACTCTACCACAAATTATAATGTGTATGTTTATCCTTCCTCGAAAGAAGTTGTCCTGCTCCCGGCTAAAACTGAGCTCAAACTTGAAATTCATAACGGATCTTATTTCATGTTGAATTATGAATATTTCGGGGAGGAAGAGATTCCCATTTTTGCTGCAGAATTTTATTCTGCGAAAGGCGAATATCTGGGTAAAGTTGAAAATATAAGACAAAACTTTGCTTATAGTATTCCCAGAAGAGGACACAACGAAGAAAGGATTTATGTCAAGTTCATAAATGAATCAGGGGTAAACAAGGAACTCCGCTGTTTCGTTTATGATCCTCTGAGCGCTTCGTATGGTATTCCTTTCTATCCAGCGCACTGGGATAGTGGTGCTTCAGGCGCCAGGTATTAATTAGACTATAAAAAAAGGTCAAAAAGGCACTCTTTAAACGGGTGCCTTTTGTTTTTAGAAATCAAACCCCTGCTTGCAGGGTTCAATAAGAGGAATCATGCCTTTGTTTAAAAAATATAAAAGCATGTAGTTGCACCGGAAGGAGGGCTTAAGCATGGAAAGTGAAACCGGAGGTCACAAAGTTGATGAGGTTGAGCTTTCGGAGGAACTTAAGGAAAGTTATCTTTACAACAAAGATCTTGCTCCAACGAAAATAAAAGACAGAACATGGGGCACATATAATTATGCGGCTCTCTGGATAGGAATGAGTCACTGCATACCCACTTACATGCTTGCCAGCGGCTTGATAGAAGGCGGGATGAGCTGGAAGCAGGCGGTTTTTACCATCATGCTTGGAAATCTCATAGTTCTTTTGCCGATGCTTCTAAATTCCTACGCAGGCGCCAAATACGGCATCCCGTTTCCGGTTTTGTGCCGTTCTTCATTTGGAGTGTTGGGAGCAAATATACCTGCCGTCATGAGGGCAATTGTTGCCTGCGGCTGGTTTGGCATTCAGACATGGATCGGCGGCGAAGCACTTTTTACTTTGATTTTGAGTTTTCTTGAGCCTTTTTCATCAGGCGGTACGGCTGAATTTTTTATCTGGTTGAAATTATATGGTCCCTGGCTCTGTTTTTTTGTTTTCTGGTTTCTTAATATGATAATAATCTGGCGGGGGATGGAAAGCGTCCGTCATTTTGAAAACTGGGCTGCACCGGTTGTGCTTGTTATAGCTCTTGGACTGCTCTGGTGGGCGGTGAAAGCAGCAAAAGGATTCGGGCCCATTTTAAATGTGCCCAGCAAATTTGATAATCTTGCTACGTTCTTCCCGTTTTTTATAATAAACCTGACGGGCATGGTAGGATACTGGGCAACGCTGTCTCTTAATATGCCGGATTTTACCAGATTTTCCAAAAGCCAGACTCAGCAGATGTTGGGGCAGACCCTGGGGCTTCCCACAACCATGACCTTTTTTGCTGCCCTCGGAGTTCTTATCACCTCTGCGACTGTGGTAATATATGGAAAGCCTATATGGGACCCGATACAGCTTCTGGCTAATTTTAAACAGCCCATAGTTGTTATCATTTCTCTTTTTACAATTGCCGTGGCTACTTTATCGGTAAATGTGGCTGCCAATATTGTTTCTCCTTCTTTCGATTTCTCCAATCTCTGGCCTAAAAGAATAAGCTTTAAAATCGGGGGAACCATTACAGGCATAATAGGAATTTTAATGATGCCCTGGAAACTGCTTAAAGATTACGGAACTTACATTTTTGGCTGGCTTGTCGGATATTCTGCATTTCTTGGTCCCATTGCAGGGATTCTGATATGCGATTTCTGGTTAATCCGCAGAAGAAGACTTGCCCTCAAAGATCTTTATGACCCGGAAGGAGCCTATGGATTCAGGGGTAAAGCGGAAGTTATTCCTTTTATACTTCTCGGTGCTCTTATAGCCATTGATTCAGGGCTTTTGCTGGACCAGGTGTTGTGCCGCATTGTGACAAAATATCCTTCCATTTGTTCCTCATCCCTCCAGTATTTAAGCTGTATAACAATTCCCGCTGTGATAATCGGCTTTATTCTTGCACGTCTTTTGCTTAGATTCGGGATTAACTGGAAGGCTGTTTTTTCACTTTTTCTTGGGATAACGGCGGCACTGGTAGGCCTTGTGATTCCAGGCTTGAAAGCTCTTTACAGTTATGCATGGTTTGTTGGATTTGCAGTTTCATTTGTGAGCTATTTAGTCTTAATGAGTTTTTCCGTGCGAAAGATAGAAGCTGAAGAAACAGCCGATGTTGGTTTAAGCTCGCAGTGAACAAATGTTAATAAATTGTTAACATTTTCTGTTTGACTGGTATGATATAATATTGTTAGATATGTCAGAGATAAAACGGACGGATAATTTTAATATTAAGTTTACTCCTCCTTCTTCGTTGCCTGACAAGAAGAGCAATGAAGTTTTGCCTCATACTGTGCCGCAGGATAAAGCAGAAGTTGCCGGTAAAAAAGACTGGACTGTTCTTGTTTATTTTGACGGACAGAATGACCTTAGAAAATACGCCGTAAAAAATATGCTGGATATGGAAAAAGTCGGCTCTACCGATAAAGTCAATCTTGTAAGCCAGTTTGATACCGGTTTGAGAGGCACAAGGGGTCTCCCGGCGGGAGCTTCAAGGTTCTACGTAACAAAGGGCGGGGGAGAAAGAATCACTTCAAAACCGCTTGAAAACCTGGGGCAGGTGGATTCTGCATCTCCGAAAATATTGAAAGATTTTCTTGCATGGGGCATGAAAAAATTTCCGGCTCGCAATTACCTTGTAATAGTAAATGACCACGGCGGCGGGGCTCTTGGAGCAATCACCGACCGGGGAGAGGAATCAGACGGACAGTATATGCCGCTTCCGCCGATGGCAAAAGCGGTAAGAGACGCAGAAGCAGAAGCGGGAGTTAATAAAAATAATGTAATGGCAGGTTTTGACGCCTGTATGATGAGTGCGGCTGAGGTTGGCGCGGAGTTCAAAGGGGCGGCAAAATATATTCTTGGTTCAGAAGATTCATTGGGTGAAAACGGCTTTTCTTATGATGACATTGCAAAGAAACTTAACAGCACCGGAACGGATGTAAAAGATCCTCTCAGGGACGCCGGTGAGTATATTGTAAAGAATCAGCCCCTTGACAGCTATAATACTGTGACTCTCTCCCTTATTGATGAAAAAGCTGCGGGAAGGCTAACACACGCTGTTGGGGAGCTTTCAAAAGCAATACTTAACAATACTGAAGACCTTAAGGTTCTTAAAGAGACGATAAGGAAGTCCCAGAGGTTGGATCAGGTTGAAAACGGAAAAGTGTATGTGAATTTCCGCGACCTGGCTGATATTTCAAAGAATATTGCAAAAAACAGCAATGTTAAAGATGAAAAAATAAAAGAGGCAGCAGCCAGGGTGGAAAAGGCTGTGATAGATGCGGTCATATATGAGCGCCATGAAGGGCAGAATCTTGATGAAGTGCATGGAATGAATATATATGCTCCGTTGACTGAAAAAGGCTTGCATCCAAGGGGCTATGAATCTTTTAAGCCTTCAGCTCTTGAGTTTGAAAAAGAATCTTCATGGTTTAAGGCTCTGAAAAGAGTGATTGAATCATAGGTCC
>JAMDEM010000170.1 GCA_023486985.1 Bacillota bacterium | reverse complement strand
CCGTATGTTGCTTCAGAAACCCGCTTTTATAAGCGCAAAAAGAGGAATTATGACTAGTCAGGATGAATACTAAGGCAATTTTTCAGTATTATAATTTAATAAAGTTGGTGATTTATGCATTCCCGAAAGGATGCAGGTGTAAAAGCCAAAATCCCTGGTGAAAATTCTCTTAAGATTGCCCGTGAACGCGACCAGTATGTTCCCAGAGGGATATTTAATGTCTCCCCTGTCTTCATAAATGAAGCAAAAGGTGCAATGCTTACCGATGTGGACGGCAATACCTATATTGACTTTGCCGGCGGCCTCGGGGTAATGAATGTGGGGCACAGCCATCCGAAAATTGTTGAAGCCATTGTCAACCAGGCAAAAAAATACACCCATTTCTGCTTTCATGTAAATATGTATGAGCCTTATGTAGAGCTGGCAAAGATACTTTCTAACCTGGCTCCGGGCGATTTTCCCAAAAAGACGATGCTTGCAAACAGCGGAGCGGAGGCTGTGGAAAATGCCGTAAAAATCGCGCGGCATCACACAAAGCGTAAGGCTGTTATTTGTTTTGAATACGGATTCCACGGAAGAACCCTTCTTACCATGAGCCTTACAAGCAAAATAAGACCTTACAAGCTGGGTTTTGGTCCCATGGCTCCGGAAGTATATAGAATGCCTTACCCGTACTGTTACCGCTGTTCATTTTGCCTTAAATATCCTGAATGCGGTCTTTACTGCGCAGAATACATAAAAACTATCTTTAACACCCATATAGACCCTGAAGAAATTGCCGCAATAATAATCGAGCCGATAGCTGGTGAAGGCGGCTTTATTGTGCCTCCTGATGAATATTTTCCTGCACTTAAAAATATAATAAAGAATACCGGAATTCTTTTTGTTTCTGACGAAGTGCAGTCGGGTTTCGGCCGGGCGGGAAAGTTTTTCGCCATTGAAAACTGGAATATCGTTCCTGACATAATAACCACCGCCAAATCACTTGCCGCAGGAATGCCCTTAAGCGCTGTAACAGGAAGAAGCGAGGTTATGGATTCTCCTCAAACAGGGGGTCTTGGGGGAACTTACGGCGGGAATCCTCTTGCCTGCGCTGCGGCACTGAAAGTTATTGAAGTTATTAAAGAAGAAAATCTCCTTAAAAACTCAGTTTCTTTGGGAAAAAAGATAACCGGGCGTTTCAAAGAAATGCAGGAAAAATATGAAATTATCGGTGATGTAAGAGGCAAGGGCTCGATGGTTGCCATCGAACTTGTGAAAGACAGAAAAACAAAAGAGCCGGCAAAAGACGAAGCGGCAAAAGTTATAAGCGAGTCATGGAAGCGCGGCCTCATTCTTATAAAAGCCGGAGTTTACGACAATGTAATAAGAATCCTTGCACCCCTGGTAATTAAAGACAACGAAGTTGAAGAAGGTCTGGATATTCTGGAGAGCGTAATAAAAAATCTTGGCTGAGTAATGTCTTTGCTAATTTAAGGTCAGGCATTTTTGCTTGACCTTTGAATTTTAAAGGTGCGTCCCGACCGGACAGGGAGGGCTTGCGAAGCTGCGAAAATGTCATTACGAGTGACGGGTACCCGCCCAGAGGGTGGGTGAGCAATCTCGGTATGATGAGATTGCCACGACTGCTGAAGCAGTCTCGCAACGGATTTTTGGCTGGAACTTCTTGGGGAGGTGCGTCCCGACCGAACAGGAAGGGTTTAGCGAAGCTAAAAGCACGGGTTTTTTTAAAACTTCTTGACGAACGAAAATGAGTTTAGAAGTTTCTATAAAACCCCGAGGCAAAGCGTAGTCTAGAAGGTTCCGCAAAATCCTGATTTCAAGGATGAAGCTGAGCGAATAGCTCGGCGATAGCGAAGCGAAATATTAAGGAGGAATTTTTGTGAAAATTGTTGTCCTTGGCGGAAGTGGTGCCATGGGGCAGATAATTGTACGGGACCTGCTGGAAAATTCAAATATTCCTGAAATTGTCATCGGCGAGCTTAATTACGAAAGTGCAAAAAAGTTTGCTTCGTCCTTGAAAAACAAGCGGATCTGCGCCCAGAAAGTTGATGTGACCGACAAGAAAAGCCTTCTTGTAATTCTGGAAGGCGCATCAGTCGTTATAAACAGCACCCAGTATTATTTTAATATGGAAGTTATTCAGGGCGCCCTGGAAGCAGGAGTTCACTATACAGATCTTGGCGGGCTTTTTCATTACACCAGAAAACAGCTTGCTCTGAAAGATGAATTCAAAAAGAAAAATCTAACCGCAGTTCTCGGCTCGGGAAGCACTCCCGGCATGACAAACGTTATGGCAGCCTATGCAGCATCAAAGCTGGATACGGTATATTCGGCACATGTAAAAATAGGCGCCGTTGACTTTACAAAGATGGATTCACCTTTAGCTTCGCCTTATTCAATCCAGACAATTCTTGATGAATGTACAATGAATCCCATGATTTTTACAAAAGGAAAATTCCAGGAAGTTGCTCCTTTCTCCGGCAAAGAAAGGGTTATCTTCCCTCCGCCCGTGGGCGATGCAGAAGCAAATTACACTTTGCATTCTGAAGTGGCAACTTTTCCTCTTTGCTTTAAAGACAAAGGCATAAGAGAGGCATCCTTTAGAATCGCTTTTCCTGCAGACTTTATCTCAAAATTAAAACTTCTTGTGGATTTAGGACTTGCCTCAGATAAGCCGGTTGAGATGAAAGGCGCTAAAATAAAGCCCCGCAATCTTCTCATTAAAATTATTTCAGACCAAACCCCGCAGAATATCGAACCTGATGACTGCGATGTTATCAGGGTGGAAGTATCAGGAAAAAAAGATAAAAGAAAAGTCCAGTATACAATGGAATCAATTGTGCGCCCACATCCCAAATGGAAAGTAAGCGCAGGCGCTCTCGATACCGGGGTTCCTGCTTCCATTGTCGGAATAATGCTGGCTGAAGGTGTAATAACAAAGCGGGGCGTTCTGGCGCCTGAGGAATGCATCGAGCCCCTGAACTTCTTCAGGGAACTTGCCAGAAGAAACATCAATGTTTACTCGGTAGTAAAGGAGGAACTTTATTGAAAACAAATGGAGTTATTTTCGCTCCTTACTCCCTCGTGGACAAAACTAAGGCTTGCTCCACTGCAAAATCCAAACTCGCCCTTCGGTCTCAAACAGTGGATTTTGCGGACGCTCCGCTTCGCCAAGTTTTGTTAGCCACTCAGTCCGTATGTCGCTTCAATAACCCCATTCTAAAACTGAAAAAATAAAAAATGGAGGTTTTTATGCAAAAATCCAGGGAAGAATTAATTAATGAATCCCTTAGATTTCTGGAGATAATTTCAAAGACAGAACTTAACGACGCTGAAAAAAAGAAGATTACTGAAGATACGGTTGAAAGCTTCAGGGACTATGTAAATCCCGGCTTTCTTGAATACAGAAAAGCTGTTTCAAATGATTATGCCGCTGTGGAATGGAAAGATTCCGGCACAACTCTCACGGATATTTACGGAAAAAATTATATTGACTGCCTCGGCGGCTTTGGAATTTACAACGTGGGACACAGGCATCCAAAAGTATTAAAAGCCGTTCTTGACCAATTAAAGAAAACAGGCTTGCACAGCCAGGAACTGCTTGATCCTACCAGGGCAATGCTGGCAAAACTTCTGGCTGATCTTACGCCGGGAAAACTCCAGTATTCCTTCTTCACCAACAGCGGCACAGAAGCCTGCGAAGGAGCACTTAAACTTGCAAAGCTTCACACCGGAAGAAAAAGTATTATTGCTACAACAAAAGGATTTCACGGAAAATCCCTCGGGGCTTTGAGCGCCACTGCCAAGGGAATATTCAGACAGCCCTACCTGCCCCTCCTGCCGGGATTTCATCATGTGCCATTCGGCGATGCCGGTGCAATTGAAATGATGCTGAAAAGCTGCTCCTTTGTTGGAGAAGACGTTGCCGCGGTAATATTGGAACCGATACAGGGCGAAGGGGGCGTGAATGTGCCTCCTGATGACTACCTTCCCAGGTTAAGAAAAATCTGCGATAATTACGGTGCACTCCTTATTCTTGATGAAGTGCAGACCGGAATGGGAAGAACGGGAAAAATGTTCTGCTGTGACCATTACGGAGTAATTCCTGACATTTTGTGCCTTGGAAAATCCTTTGGAGGAGGCGTAATGCCTATCGGAGCTTTTATCTCAACCGAAGAAATCTGGCAGAAAATGATGCCTGAGCCTTTTCTCCACTCATCAACTTTCGGCGGCAATCCGATATGCTGTTCAGCAGCCATTGCTGCAATAAATGTTTTACTTGAAGAGAAACTGCCTGAAAGAGCAGCCGAGCTGGGCAACCATTTCAATCCTTTGCTAAAAGAACTTGTTTCCCATTACCCGGGCATCTGCCTTGAAGTAAGAGGCAAAGGGCTGTTAATGGGCATAGAATTTGTGGATGATGAAACCGGTTTTGAATTTTCCAGGAAGCTTTTTGACAACGGCGTGCTTGTTGCCGGAACTCTTATCAACGCTAAAACTATAAGAATTGAGCCGCCTCTAAATATTCCAAGAGAACACCTTGACACGGCGTTTGAAAAAATGAAGATAGTTCTTGATTCCATGGTAAAAGAAAGGAATCTAACAAAAGTATAAATAAATCCCCTCACCCAGCCCTCTCGCTATTGGAGTAGGCTATCTCCCCTCTTTTCTAAAGAGGGGCAGGGGAGTTAAGGAGAAAAGGCGTGAATTTAAAATATTGAAGGGATGTTGCAAAAAATTTCGGAACAAATAAGCAAGCTTGTTTTGCGGCACGGCACTCCGCAGAAAAACTGCGGAGTCTTCAATCGCAAAATAACC
>JAMDEM010000007.1 GCA_023486985.1 Bacillota bacterium | reverse complement strand
CCATCTTCGCCGACAGCACCAGTCTTTACCCTACCGGTCAAGATATCACCCCTACCTCACCTAAAGTCGGCATCGGAACGGCGAGTCCACGTGGCAATCTGGATGTAAAAGCAGGTAATTCTGGATTCTATCTACTTGACGACCTCAATCATACTTATCCACGACTTTACTTTGGAGGAACAGACCAGAATGTAGCCGTAGTTCTCAATCGGATAATTCCGGGTGCAAGTTTCTTTATCGGCGAAGATGGAGACGCTGGTAACTTTTTTGTACGAAACTCCGGAGCTTTATACTTAGGGAGCGATTGGAATCCGGCAATTTATGCAAGTAGCGGAAACGGCGGCAATGTCGGCATCGGAACGACGAGCCCTAAGCGTAAGCTCCATATAGCAAATCTAGGTCCTTGGACAGGCGGATTGTTAATAACAAATGGAAATGGCACACTAGAAACGGGGGATTATGCAACACAAATCGGGACAGGATTTATCCAGATGCGTGACGGACCTTGGTATCAATCTGTTTATTTAATGACTGCATGGAGCAACTTATACATTGGGACTGATCCTACACAAGGAAACATCTATCTCGGGCTTGATACAGCTGGCACTCATCGTGGTGCTGTTTACTACTGGAGTATAAATCAGACTTCAGATATCAGACTCAAGAAGAATATTTCTACAATAAATAAAGCACTAGACAAAGTTTTAAAGATGAGGGGAATCCTCTTTGAGTGGAAGAATGAGAAATTAGAAGGCAAGCACTATGGCGTCATAGCTCAGGAAATAGAGAAGGTGCTTCCAGAAGTTGTTAGTACAGATAAAAGTGGAAAAAAGTATGTTGCCTACACAGAAATCATCCCTGTGTTAATTGAGGCAGTAAAAGAGCAGCAAAAACAGATGGCGGGACAACAAAAGCAGATAGTGGAGCTAAAAGATCGGCAAAAGACACAGCAAAAGCAAATAGCAAAATTAATGGCGCAGAATAAATTGCTTGAACAAAGACTTAAGGCAGTGGAAAAAAGCATAAAAGTTAAGTAGGGCAGGGTTTATCCCTGCCCTATTATTTCGAGAACGAACAATAAGGGTCAGACCCTAAAAAAGTGAAAATTTATGGGGATTCTGGAATTATCTAATTTTATCAAGGAACAAATTAAAGCTTCGGGAATATCAAAGACTGAGGTTGCCCGGCGCGCTGGAATTTGCAAAGCTGAGCTTTATAAATTGCTCAGGGGAGATATTCGTCAAGCAAAGATTACTACATTTATTGTAGGGGGCGGACTTATAAGCAGAGCTTGTTTTGCGGGCACGATACTCCGCAGCATAGCTGCAGAGTTTTCAATCGCAAAATCCGATCCGATGACAGAAGATTTCTCCCCCTTTATCAAAGGGTAAAATCCCCCTCGAACCCCCTTTACTAAAGGGGGTGGGAAGATTTGGCGGGTTTGATGAATCAAACCCCTACAAGCTATCAATCGCTTCGTTTGCGAAATTGCGAAGGGCACGAAGGTTTTCTGACGGTGTTTTTGTTGAAATAGAACAGCCCGGACCCAGAATCCACCGTTCTGCGCCGGTAAGAGTGCAAGCCTTTTCAGCCTCAGCTATTACATCATTTACACTGCCTTCAACAAGTGTTTTCTTGTGGTCTATTCCGCCTGCCACCGCTCCCCTGAAAAACTTCTTTCCTTCAGCCAAATCCGGATTTGTGGACTCCGAGGTATCCCAATTAATAACTGATACGGGGTAACCGGCAATATCTTTAAGCATATTGTTTTTCTTGCAGATATGAAGGAGATTGAAAGCCTTGCTTTTCTTTGCTGCCTCAAGAACCTTTAAATCGTAGGGCTTTCCAAACTCGCGGTATTCCTCAGCATTAAGCATGTCAAAACTTGCCCAGTCTCTTGTGGCAAAAAAGATTCCATTTGCGCCTTCAGCCAGGCATTTTGAAGCAAAATCGGCAAAAGTATCGGAAATTGTTTTTAAAGCCTTGTGAACCATTTCCGGGTATTTTTTAAGATATTCTTTAAAAATGTCATATGATTCAGAAAGATCAGCTGCTATGGAAAGAGGGCTGAAGATTGTCTCGACAAGCATAACATCTGAAGGAAGTTCTTTTCTTAATATCCTGACGGCTTTTAACTGCTCCCCAAGCGGTCCTTTATCAGAAGGCATAACTTTTAATTTTTCCAGATCCCGGCAATCTTTCACCGGATAATCAAGACGCACGGGAGATGTATGGGGATCGCCGCTGAATTTATAAGATGCTCCCCAAACCTGGAAATGATAACAGGCTCTGGGGTTTAATTTCATAAAATCCCAGTCAAATTCCCTCTGGAAATCAAGCATTGCTTCTGCCAGACCCTCGGCTGATGTCTCTCTCTCATAGAAATGGCGCCAGAAACTTACCGGAAGGCGGTCCGGTTTTTCTCCTTTAACGGCAGCAGAAATTCTTTCTAATTTCGTAAGTTTCATTTTTTTACTTCTTTTCTTTTTATTTTGCGGAACCTTCTAGGCTACGCATCTGCTTCGCCAAGAAATTCCAACCAAAACCCGTTGCGAGGTCGCAACATGCGACCGTGGCAATCCCATCATAAGAGATTGCTTCGTCGCTGCGCTTCTCGCAATGACATTATAGCTTCGCAAAACCCTCCCTGTTCGGTCGGGACGCACCTTGCTGCAGGGTAGTTTATTCTTGAGAAGAGGTAAGCTGGTTCGCCGGCTTCTCTCCGGCGCTTATTTCTTTTGTTAATATTTCTGCTTCTGCCCTTGATTCTCCGGCGATATCCTCAATAACAACCTCTTCTTCGTTCTTAAGTTCTTCCACTATTTTTAAAGCCTCTTCTTCTGATCCTTTTAAGACTTCTTCAAATTCAGCTTCAGCCGTTTCCTCTGAAAATCCTGATGCTGATGAAGTAAACGCCTCAGATTTTCCTTCTCCATTAGCGTAAGCCTTTATCTGCCCTATCGCTTTCCCATTCCGGGCTGCGGCATTAGAGTCCGTATCTTCTTCAGCCGAAGCTGTGCCTTTTTCTATAAATTCCTCTTTTGCCTGCAATTTTGAAACTCTTTTTTCGTTCCACCTTCTATGGCGCTCCACCAGAAGCTGGAAATTTTCAAGAAAATGAGGCTTTCCTTCAGTCTGCCTGAATTCCTCAATCCATGGTTCAATCTTTTTCCATGTTGTTAAATGCTCATTCGTAGTCTCAAAAAAAAGATCTTCATTAAGTATCCCGTAATAAATCATGGCGCCCGCTGTTTCCCAATAGCTTGTAACTATTTCTATGTAGGCATATTCATCACTGGCAGGAGGATAATTTTCCATCAGTTCCTCAAGGTTGGAAACAGATAAATTTCTTACTATCCAATTACGGGCTTTTCGAAGAAGCTCGTCTCTTCGAATATCGTAAAGTTTTAAAAGGAGTTTAGCGTCCTCTCTTGTAGGCTTGCTCATTAATATCTCTCCAATCAAACTGACCTTACCGGCATTTTTACCACGTCCTCTATCTCCATTGCTTCTTTTACTATGAAAGCTTCGCCGTATTTTTTAAAGATAAGAGTTCCGCAGTAATGGAAATATGAATGGAATCTGTCATAGAGGTCATCCCATGGTGGAAAAATTCCGCCCTCGTCCTGGACAAGAAACTGGGATTTATAGCATTTTATGGCTTCCATCTTTCTTTCAAACTGATCGGTTATGTCAACAATAAAGGACGGCCTGTTGAATCCCTGAAAGGGCATGGTATAGATAATTTTAAAAGGACGGTGAGGCTCCCCGCCTATCTCCAGCTTTTTCAAGCCGGCAAGGAAACTTGACTCGGTGGCAAGGCGGCTGGCATTATAATGGTCTGGATGCCGTCCTTCCCAGTAAGGAGCAATAATTACTTTCGGCTTTAATCTTCGAATTACCCCGGCAATCATTAACTTATTTTCATAACTTACTTCTACCCTGGCATCGGGAAGATTAAGATTTTCCCTGTGAACAAGTCCCATAACCTTTGAAGCTGCCTCAGATTCAGCCGCACGCTCCCTGGCTGAGCCCCTGCTTCCTTTCTCGCCCTGAGTCAGGTCCACCGCGCCTACTTTATAGCCAATATCCTTCATCTTGATAAGGATTCCGCCGCAGGTAATTTCAGTATCATCCCGGTGCGCTGCAAAAGCAAGAACATCCAATTCCATCTTTTTTACCTCACTGTTTTAATATTTCATTTATTTTTGCTTTTGAAACAAGTTTTTTAATTTAATTCCTGAATCTTATTGTAATACCTCTCGTAACGGGGGACTATTATTTCGGCGTCAAAAATCTCAACTGCCCGCCGCCTTGCAGATTCCTTCATCTTGCCGGCAAGGTTTTCATCGGTTAAAATTTTTATCGCTGATGCTGCCATTGCCTCCACGTTTCCCGGAGGAAGCAAAAATCCGGTATTTCCATCTGCAATTACTTCGGTCAGTCCGCCCACCCGGCTTGCAACAACAGGAACACCGCAGCTCATGGCTTCAAGTGCCGCCACCCCGAAACTTTCAGTTTCACTGGGCAGCAGGAACAAATCAGCCAGGGGCATGATGCATTCTATGCAATCCTGTTTGCCGGGAAAAATCACCTGCTTCTTTAAATCCAACTCTTCTGCAAGAATTTCAGCCTTTTGCCGCTCAGGGCCGTCGCCGATAAGAACGAGCTTTGAATTCACTTTCTTGCTGACAAGGGAAAAGATTTTTATTATATCCGTAAGTCTTTTAACAGGCCTGAAATTTGATACATGAAAAATTATTTTTTCGTCCGCACTAGCGAATTTCTCCCGCACTTCCACTGTACCGGAAGGCGTAAATTTTTTTGTATCAACAAAGTTGTAAATAACTTCCATCGGTTTTTTTATATCAAAAAATTCTATGGTTTTCTCCTTTAAAAATTTTGACACACAGGTGACTCCGTCGCTTTTCTCAATGGAAAACTTTGTTATGGGGAAAACCATAGAATT
>JAMDEM010000113.1 GCA_023486985.1 Bacillota bacterium | reverse complement strand
GATACCATAATAAACCAGAAGGGCCAGAATACCATCTGCATTTATGTTGGCATTGGCCAGAAGACCAACAATATAGCTTCAGTTGTGGACATCCTGCAGAAGAGCGGAGCCATGGATTATACCATTGTAGTTGCGGCAACCGCCAGTGAACCCCCCTCTCTCCTTTATGCAGCGCCTTATGCAGGCTGTGCCATGGGAGAAGAATTTATGTTTAACGGCAGGGATGTTCTTGTAATTTATGATGACCTTACCAAGCACGCAAAGGCGTACCGCGAACTTTCATTGCTGCTTAGAAGGCCTCCGGGAAGAGAAGCTTTTCCGGGAGATGTTTTTTATTTGCACTCAAGACTCCTTGAAAGGTCGGCAAAACTTTCTAAAGAACTTGGCGGCGGATCCTTAACGGCTCTTCCTATTATTGAAACCCAGCTGGGAGATGTTTCCTCATACATTCCCACTAATGTAATTTCAATTACGGACGGGCAGATTTATCTTGATACAGATCTTTTCTATCAGGGAATAAGGCCTGGAGTTGATGTCGGTCTTTCAGTATCAAGAGTGGGAGGAGCTGCCCAGATCAAGGCAATGAAGCAGGTTGCCGGGCCCTTGAGGCTGGATCTTTCCCAGTTCCGGGAACTGGCGGCATTTACAAAATTCAGCGCCGATGAACTTGACAAGGCAAGCCGCGATCAGCTTGCCCGGGGCGAAAGAATTGTTCAGATACTGAAACAGAAACAATTTCAACCCATGCCTGTAGGGGAGCAGGTATCTATAATATATGCAGCCGTTAACGGCTATCTTGACGATATTGCAGTTTCTGATCTTGAAAAATTCGAAGAACATTTTCTTAAATACCTGAAGAGCCATTATCCTCTGGCTGTCAAGCTTATAAATGAGAAGAAGGCACTGGTGGATGAAAGCGTTAAAATTCTTGATACTGCCATTGAGGAATTTAAAAAGATATTTGTTGTAGAAGGCGAGGGTATGGCTCTTTAATGGCTGGCGTAAAGGATATAAAAAGAAGAATAAAAAGCGTTTCCAATATTCAGCAGATTACCAAAGCCTTAAAAATGGTGGCTGCTGCAAGAATTAAAAAAGCGGAAGACCGCATGAAGGCTTCCCGTCCTTATTCATATAAGATGCAGGAAGTGGTTACGGAATTCACCAGCCAGCTTGAAGGAGCTCTTCATCCCCTTATGGACTGGCGTAAACCTGAAAAAACAGCCGTTGTGGTTGTAGGCGCCGATAAGGGACTTTGCGGGTCTTACAACAATAATATTTTAAGAATGTCCCACTCATATCTTAAGGAGCTTGACCATGGGTTTTCTCTTATCGCCCTCGGACAGAAGGCAAAAAGATTTTTTGCCAAGAGAGGCTATAAAATAGAAAAAGAATTTGTTAACTGGAATACTGACTATGATCTTGCCAAAACACTGGCTTTTATTACCTCAAGATGGTTTATTGAAAAAACTGTTGATGAAGTTGTAGTTTTTTATTCCAAAACCGTATCGGCTCTAAATCAGAAACCTTTAATGGAGAAAATACTGCCCATCAAAAGAGTGGAAGCAAAAGCAGGCATCATTCCTTACATCTTTGAGCCTTCACCTTTTGAGGCGTTAAGTATACTTCTGCCAAAATACCTTGAAGTGATTTTTTTCCAGATTCTGCTTGAGGCAAAGGCGGCGGAACTGGGAGCGCGTCTCAGGGCAATGTCAAATGCAACGGACAACGCAGAAAAACTGGTGCATGAATTAACGTTAAAGTTCTTCAGGGCACGGCAGGAATCAATCACAACAGAGATTCTTGAAGTTTCAAGCGGCGCTGAAGCATTGAAAGTTTAACCCCATTTCCTGAAATTTTTTAATGAGGTAGTGGGAGAGCTTGCTCTCCATAAAAAAGGCAAAGCAAGCTTTGCCACTACTGATTTCGGGGGGACATCATTTAACATTAGGAGGAACAATATGGGAACAGGAAAGATTGTTCAGGTAATCGGTTCGGTAGTTGATGTGGAGTTTGCTCCCGGTGAACTGCCGACACTTTATAATGCTATAAAAATCACAAGGGATGAACCCCTGCCGGGCTCTCATGAAATGGAGCTTTTTTTGGAAGTTGAAGGTGAACTTGGAAACAATCAGGTAAGATGCCTCGCCATGGGCACTACGGACGGTTTGCGCCGCGGCATGGATGTTCTGGATACAGGAAGCCCTATGATGATTCCCGTGGGGAAGGGAACTCTTGGAAGAGTTTTTAATGTTCTTGGGCACCCCATTGACAAACTTGGCGATGTAAAAGCCGATAAACATTATCCCATTCACCGGACTGCTCCCAATCTTGAACAGCAGGAACCCACGACTCAAATGTTTGAAACAGGCATTAAAGTAGTTGACCTTCTGGCTCCTTACTCCAAAGGAGGAAAGACGGGACTTTTCGGCGGAGCCGGAGTGGGAAAGACCGTTATAATACAGGAGCTTATCAGAAACATTGCAACTGAGCACGGCGGGTTTTCCGTTTTTGCCGGCGTGGGCGAGCGTACCAGGGAAGGAAACGACCTCTGGCTTGAAATGAAACATTCAGGCGTTATTGATAAAACAGCCATGGTTTTCGGCCAGATGGATGAACCCCCGGGAGTCCGCTTCAGAGTGGGTCTCACGGGCATCACTATTGCAGAATATTTCAGGGATGAAGAGGAGCAGGATGTTCTTCTATTTATTGATAATATCTTCCGGTTTGTTCTTGCCGGCTCGGAAGTTTCAGCCCTGCTGGGTAGAATGCCTTCCGCTGTGGGCTACCAGCCCACCCTTTCAACCGAGATGGGTTTGCTGGAAGAAAGAATCACTTCAACAAGGAAGGGTTCGATAACCGCGGTACAGGCAGTATATGTTCCGGCCGACGATATCACAGATCCGGCCGTTGCAACAACCTTTACCCATCTTGATGCAACAACCGTGCTTTCAAGAGCCATTGTTGAACAGGGAATTTATCCGGCTGTTGATCCTCTTGCTTCCACTTCGAGAATTCTTGAGCCAAGATTCATAGGCGGTGAGCATTATTCGGTGGCAAGAAAGGTTCAGGAGATATTGCAGAGGTATAAGGATCTTCAGGATATAATTGCCATTCTCGGCGTGGAAGAGCTTTCCGAGGAAGACAGGGTCGTTGTGGGAAGGGCGAGAAGACTTCAGAAGTTTCTTTCCCAGCCCTTCTTTGTAGCAGAAACATTTACCGGAAGACCCGGAAAGTATGTGCCTTTGAAGGAAACCATAAAAGGATTCAAGGAACTTGTTTCAGGCAATCTTGACAATCTTCCCGAGCAGGCTTTTTACATGGTGGGCGGAATTGATGAAGCCGTTCAGGCGGCAGAAAAAATGAGTGCTGCCGCAAATGCATAATAAACTATTCTGCAAAACTCTTCGCAGAATAAGCAAAATAAAGGTGAAGAAATTTGAGCGATAAAACTTTTTATCTGGAAGTGATAACCCCGGAGAAGTTGAAATTTAAAGGGGATGTAAATCTTCTTCAGGTTGAAGGCTATGACGGACAGATGGGCATTCTTGCCAATCATGCGCCCATGCTTTCACTTTTAAAAATAGGGGAAATTCTTATCCGCGTGAGAAACAAAGAAGTTCACATGGCGGCAGGAGAGGGTTTTTTAAGAGTAAGCAAGAATAAAGCAAGTGTTCTGGTTGATTTTGCACAAAGACCTGAAGATATAAATATAGAAACAGCAAGAAAAAACAGGGAGGAAGCAGAAAAAATTCTTTCAGCAAGGGAAAAGCTTCAGGATATTGATATAGATCTTGCTAAAATAAAGCTTTTAAAAGCGCTCCTTGAACTTAAAGTAGTAAAGAAGATTTAGGTTTTATAATGGCAAAACTTTTAATTCACGGCGGGAAAAAAATTACTGGAAAATTAAGGGTAAACGGCGCAAAAAATGCAGCCCTTCCCATAATGGCAGCCTGCATTCTGGTAAAGGGAGAAGTTATCCTCAAAAGGGTTCCTGACATATCCGATGTATGGGTTATGGCAAATATCTTAAGATCCCTCGGTGCAGAGGTTGATTTTGAGGGCAGGGGCGAGATGAGGATAAACACCGATAATATCAGCATAACCACTGCGCCCTATGAGCTTGTAAAACAGATACATGCCTCTTTCGACATAACCGGGCCTTTGCTTGCCCGCTTTGATAAAGCCGAGGTTCATCTTCCGGGAGGATGTGTTATTGGAACAAGAGCAGTTGATCTTCATATCGAAGGCTTTGAAAAGCTTGGCGCCGAGGTGGAGATGGAACACGGAATCCTGAAAGCAAAAAGAAAAGAACTTAAGGGAGCAAGAATTTATTTTCCGAAATCAAGCGTCGGCGCAACCAAGAATATCATGATGGCGGCTTGTTTATCCGGGGGCAGAACCATTCTTGAAAATGCCGCCAGGGAGCCGGAAGTGGCAGACCTCGGAGGATTCCTGGTAAAGTGCGGCGCAAAAATAAGCGGAATAGGTACTTCAAATATTGAAATTGAGGGAGTTAAAAGGCTCAAGGGAGCAGAATATTCAATAATATCTGACAGAATTGAAGCGGGGACATATCTTTTTGCTTCGGTCATAACAGAAGGTGATGTGTATCTGGAAGATATTGACCCTAAATTTCTTGAATCGGTAATTGCAAAAATTGAATCAACGGGCCAGAAGGTAGAGAAAGGTGAAAACTGGATTCGCCTGAAAGCAACCCGTCCGGTGAGGGCACTGGAGATTACAACCGCGCCCTTCCCTGGTTTTCCTACCGACCTTCAGCCGCCGCTGGCTTCTGTTTTAACGGTGGCGGACGGAACAAGCATTATCGAGGAAACAATATTTGACGGCCGTTTTAATTATGTTGATGAGTTAAGAAGAATGGGAGCAGATATCAGAGTTCACGATAAAAGCGCAGTTGTAAAGGGCGTAAAAAAACTTACCGGCGCTCCGGTTGATGCAATGGACATAAGAG
>JAMDEM010000159.1:4563-4973 GCA_023486985.1 Bacillota bacterium | reverse complement strand
CATGCCGGGCATGGAGTGTTTGCCATATATTTTTCAATTTCCCATCGGATATATTCCGAAGATGTATCAAGATACCGGCGTTGTAAATTTGGAACGGCTCCTTCAAACTCAACATCAAGGTCGGCGCCCCCGTGGTCGGTTCCGTAAAGAAGGATTTTTTGCTGGTGTTTGGTTAAGTCTTTAAAAGGTATATGCAGGTTTATTTTATAATGATGAGCTACATCTTTAAGCTTTTCCCAGTACCAGCTTTCCGCGGCATGATGGCGGAAATCTCTCAAAGGTTTTCCCCATGGCGCAATGGCTCCCTCGGCAACGGATTTTGACGGGTCGGGTATCACAAGCCCCGGGTCAAGTTCCATGCGGGTGCCGATTCCCGTGCATTCCGGGCAGGCGCCGTATGGCGAGTTGAA
>JAMDEM010000159.1:0-4553 GCA_023486985.1 Bacillota bacterium | reverse complement strand
TCAGAAAGGGTTTTCAAGGATAAGAGTTGAAGGAGAAAAGCCTTGGCTGAAGCTCTTCAAAGGAGATGCCGCAGTCAGGGCAGGCAAGCTGCTGGCTGAAAAGCCATTCTTCCCCGTCAATAACCTGGATAAGGGCAATGCCGCCGGATAATTTCAAAGTGGTTTCAAGAGAATCGGCGAGGCGTTTTTTTACGTCTTCCTTGACGACAATGCGGTCAACCACAACTTCTATCTTATGTTTCTTGTATTTCTCGAGAGAAACTTTTTCTTCGACCTCATGTATTTCACCGTCAACTCTTATCCTTGAAAACCCTTTCTGACGCACTTCGTCAAAAAGTTTCTGGTATTCGCCTTTTCTGCCCCTGACAAGAGGGGAGAGGAGCATGATTTTTGTCCCTGAATGGAGGGTCATTATTTTATCAACAATTTGTTCAACTGTCTGGGTTGATATGGGCTTTCCGCAGTTGGTGCAGTGAGGCTTTCCGATTCGGGCAAAAAGAAGCCTCAGGTAATCATAGATTTCCGTTACAGTGCCCACTGTGGAGCGCGGGTTTCTTGTTATCCCTTTCTGGTCAATGGAGATGGCGGGAGATAAACCTTCAATGTAGTCAACGTCAGGTTTTTCCATCTGGCCAAGGAACTGGCGGGCGTAAGCTGAGAGAGATTCAACGTATCTTCTCTGTCCTTCTGCGTAAATCGTGTCAAAGGCTAGGGATGATTTTCCAGAGCCGGAAAGACCTGTAATAACAATGAGTTTGTCCCTTGGAATTTCCAGGTCTATGTTTTTAAGATTGTGTTCTCTTGCGCCTTTTATTAAAATTTTCTGTATAGAAATGACCTCTAAAATTTCATCTTGCGATTGAAAACTCTGCAATCCAAATTTTTCGCTTCGCTCTCATCAAGCGAATATCTTGATGAGAGCGAAGCGGAAGATATAATGCGCGCCCATGAAAGAACGTGAGATAACAAACTAGTTTATTATACCATAAAAGATTATGACTGAAAATTAGCATATATAAAGGAGTTAGTGTCAAGAATCTGTGGGGACTCTTCCGCGATTTTAAATTACTGTTGTAGTGGCAAAGCTTGCTTTGCTTTTACTATGGAGAGCAAGCTCTCCCACTACTGTTATTGCTGTAAAAAGACCTGCAAAGATTTTACACTATCTATAAAGGAAAAACCTGCCGACTCCCGAACTTGAGGCTGTGGGAAAATAACATGAATAATAATGAAATGAAAATTGAGGAAGCCGGAGTTGTTCTGCATTTGGAAATTGAGGTGTCAGAAGAAAATCGCAGTAAATTTTTTAATTTCTGTAAGAAAGCTTTTCCCGTCTATGAGAGCACCGGCGGGAATAAAATGATGCTCTATGAAGTTGAGTCTAAATCCGGGCATTTCAATGAAGTAGGTTATTACAGGTCACTTGAGGATTACAAGCGCAGTGAGTATGCAATCGAACATGACCCCGTTCAAGTGAGTCTTATCAAGGAATGGCTGACTCTCCTGGAAAAGCCACCAGAAGTAACGATTTATATAAAAAGACCTGTTTAATTTCAAAAAAAGATGTATTTATATTTATCAGCCGGATAGAATAGGATGATAAGTTTGCCAGAGATAAAACAGCAGATGGAAAACTTGAGGAGCGAATTAAACAGTGCGGCGCTTTATAACATTCTTGCTGAAATTGAACAAAATTCAAAACTTGCCGAAGTTTACCGCCGCCTGGCAAAGGTGGAAAACCGCCATGCTGAGACCTGGGCTCAAAAGCTTCGTGATTCCGGTGTTTCCGTGCCTGCTTTCAGGTTATCATGGCGCACGAGAATATTAATATGGCTGGCGCGCCGGTTTGGAGCCGGTTTTGTCCTGCCGAGCATTGAGGCGGCGGAGCAGGCTAATACCGATAATTATGCACAGCTTTCAGATAAAAGCACTGCAGCCATGGCTGCAGATGAGCGTTCTCATTCCAGATTACTTCGCCGCATTGCCGGAACTGTCGGCGGTCTTGAAGGCGGCGCTGTTGCAAAGCTTGAGAGACGCCACAGCGCAGCTGGAGGCAATGCTTTGCGGGCGGCGGTGCTTGGAGCAAGCGACGGTTTGCTGTCAAACTTAAGCCTGGTCATGGGAGTGGCTGGAGCCGAGCTTTCAGGCGGCGCAATTCTTGTCAGCGGGCTGGCTGGCTTGCTTGCCGGGGCATTTTCAATGGCTCTCGGTGAATGGCTTTCGGTTCAAAGTTCACGCGAACTTTACGAACACCAGATTAAAACCGAGAAGGAAGAACTTGAAACATCTCCCGAAGAAGAAACCGAAGAACTTGCATTGATCTATCAGGCAAAGGGAATTGAAGAAACCAGGGCTAAGAGTCTTGCAAAAGAAATTATGAGTAGTGAGACAGAAGCTCTTGATACACTGGTGCGGGAGGAGCTGGGGATAGATCCCCACTCGCTTGGAGGCTCGGCATGGGAAGCTGCGGTGACTTCCTTCATTTTATTTGCTGCGGGAGCTGTTATTCCGGTTATTCCATTTATTTTCTTTGCCGGAATGAAAGCTGTGGCAATAAGCGTGATTCTCAGCGCGGCTGGATTATTTTTGATAGGCGCAGGCATAACTTTGTTTACAGGAAAATCAGTGGCTTATTCCGGCTTAAGGCAGGTTGTTTTCGGACTGGCGGCATCAGCCATCACTTACACCATAGGTCATCTGGTGGGTATGAATATTGTCAGGTGACTGCATGATATTAAAAAAAAATTAATGACAGCCTGAATAAGACAGGACCTCTTCCTGCCCAGGCAGAGGAAAAACCTGCGGCATCCCGAACTTGAGGCTGTGTGAAAAAGAACATGAACAATAATGAAATGAAAATTGAGGAAGCCGAAGTCGTTCTGCATCTGGAGATTGAAGTACCTGAAGAAAATCGCAGTAAATTTTTTGATTTCTGCAAGAGAGCTTTTCCCGTCTATGAAAGCACCGGCGGGAATAAAATGAAGCTCTATGAAGTTGAGTCTAAATCCGGGCATTTCAATGAAGTAGGTTATTACAGGTCACTTGAGGATTACAAGCGCAGTGAGTATGCAATCGAACATGACCCCGTTCAAGTAAGTCTTATCAAGGAATGGCTGACTCTCCTGGAAAAGCCACCAAAAGTAACGATTTATATAAAAAGACCTGTTTAATAAGGGTATTTAACTCTATTTCACTTTTGTCTGGCTGGCAACTGCTTCTACAGCTTTTTTAACTTCCTCTTCGCTTGCAAGATAGTAGTGTTTAACCGGCTTTAAATCATCGTTAAGCTCGTAAACCAGAGGTATGCCTGTAGGGATATTAAGTTCCGGGATCTCTTTTTCCGATACGTTATCAAGATATTTAATGAGGGCTCTTAAGCTGTTGCCGTGAGCCGATATAAGCACTTTTTTATCTGATTTTACTACAGGTGCTATCACATCGTGCCAGTACGGCATAAATCTTGCAACGGTATCCTTCAAACATTCTGAAAGAGGTATCTCTTTCTCATCAAGGTCTTTATATCTGGGGTCATTGCCGGAATAACGGGGGTCTGTCTTTTCAAGAGGCGGAGGAGGCGTATCATAGCTTCTTCTCCAGATAAATACCTGTTCTTCGCCAAACTTTTTAACCATCTCGATTTTGTTAAGTCCCTGAAGGGCGCCGTAATGCCTTTCGTTTAAAAAAGTTTGGCGAAGAACAGGTATCCACATTAAATCCATTTCATCTAAAGCTATCCATAATGTTCTTATGGCTCTTTTTAAAACAGAAGTGTATGCAACATCAAAAGTATATCCAAGCTCTTTTAAAATCTTCCCTGCATGGCGTGCTTCCTCGATGCCTTTTTCGGATAAATCAACATCAGTCCAGCCGGTAAACCTGTTTTCTTTATTCCATGTGCTTTCTCCATGTCTTAAGAGTACAAGCTTTTTCATGTTGCCTCCTTAATAACTCCCCCAGCCCCTCTTTAGGAAAGAGGGGTGATGACTTGATTCCCCAGCCCTCTTTAGGAAAGAGGGGTGATGACTTGATTCCCCAGCCCCTCTTTAGGAAAGAGGAGTGATGACTTACTGCTACCCGCACTTTTTAGCAAAGGTGGTGATAACTTGTTCCACTCTCCTTTTTAGCAATGAGGAGAGATAGAGCTTGCTTCCCCTGATTCTTCTTTAGCAAACAGGGGAGAATTCTTTATCCCTCCCCTTAAATTAAGGGGAGGTTAGGTGGGGTTATTTCTGAAATTTTTTGCAACACCCCTTCAATATTTTGAATAATATCAATATTCCAAAATCGCAGTACATATATACCCTGCTTTTTTAAATAATTGGAACGTATTTCATCATACTCCTGATTTTCTATCTCTGTGTGTTGTCCTCCGTCTAACTCAATAGCAAGTTTAAGTTTTGGACTATAAAAATCGAGTATATACCCATCTATGCTATATTGCCGAAAAAATTTCAGAAATAACCCCACCTAACCTCCCCTTAATTTAAGGGGAGGGATAAAGAATTCTCCCCTGTTTGCTAAAGAAGAATCAGGGGAAGCAAGCTCTATCTCTC
>JAMDEM010000169.1:1137-5017 GCA_023486985.1 Bacillota bacterium | reverse complement strand
AAAGGGACGGTGATAAAAGCTCATGAAACACATTTTATCCAACCTGTATCAGGAAGTACTGCGTTTTGAGCGAGGAGAAGAGCTGACCGAAGAACTGCTCCGTTTTGCGGGGGGGCGCAAAATTAATTCAGCCTGGGTTTCGGGAATAGGAGCGGCAAAAGAAGTGGAAATCGGTTATTATGATATTGCCGACAAAAAATATAAGTTTAAAACTTTTAAAGAAGAACTTGAAGTGCTGAATATCACCGGCAATATTGGAATAATGGATAACAAGACCGTATTTCATATCCACGGCTCATTGAGCCGTCACGATTTAAGCGTTATCGGCGGGCACGTAAACAAGCTTATTGTAAATTTCACCCTTGAGTTATTTCTTCATAAGATGAGTACAACAATTTATCGCAGGCACGACCCTGAAATCGGACTTAATCTTTTAAAGCCATATGGCATATAGAAAGGGAGCTTTTATGCAGATTTCAATTAAAAATCTTACTCCGAAGGCTTTTGCGCCTTACGGTGAAATTATTGAGCCGGGGAAGCGCAAGCCTCAAGGCCAGGAAAAAGATTGGAAATTTTATGTAATAACCAGGGAACCGGGATATTCCTGGCGCATTGGCTATTATGTGCCGCGTATCAAAGCGCTTCGCAAGCTTGAAAAGCATCCGTCTTCGCTGGAGAGTTTTGAGCCTGTCAGCGGCATTTCAATCATTATTGCGGCTGAAGAAGATTTTCCTGAAACACCTGAGGCTTTTTTGTTAAACAAGCCTGTTATCCTGAAAAAAGGAATATGGCACGGCATCCTGTCTCTTTCAGATAAAGTGGAAATAAAGATAACAGAAAACCTGGAAGTGGAAAGCAAATTTTATTATTTAAAGAAGCCGTTGAAGGTATCAGTGACAGGCTAAAGCACATGTTCCCCTCACCCTGCCCCTCTCCCCGGAGGGGAGAGGGTAAAGAAGAAATTTCTAGCCCCACAAAGGAGAGGATAAAGGTGAGGGGGAATTAATTTTTCAGCTTCTTTGCTTCTGCGCCCTGGCAAGCTTTGCTTGTATAAATAGCAGGAGTTTTTCCGGTTCTTTTTTCATAATTACTGCTTACTCTATTGATGAAAGTTGTAATTTCATCGGAGCGCACAAGACTCACGGTGCATCCTCCAAATCCTGCACCGGTAAGGCGCGAGCCGAGGCACTCCGCGCCTTCGGCGGCGGATTCCACCAGAATATCAAGATATTCCGAGCTTACCTCATAATCGTCGCGCAGTGAATAGTGGGACTCGAACATGAGCCTGCCAAAATCTTCAAGCTTCCCTTTTTCCAGTACCTTAGCCGCTTCAAGCGTGCGGTTGTTTTCTGAAATAACATGGCGGCAGCGTTTGCGAAGTGTCCCGGGAAGCTTATATTCCACGGACTTAAACTGCTTCATACTTACGTCCCGCAATGAATTTATTCCCGGGTAATAAACTGAAAGCAGGCGCACACCTTCCTGGCATTCAGCTCTTCGCTGGTTATAAGCCGAGCCCGCAAGCTCCCTCGGTGCGAGACTGTCGCAGATAACAATGGAAAATTTTTCCAGTGACAGGGGAACGGCATGGTAAGTCAGATTGCGGCAGTCTATCAGCAATGCGTGGTTTATCTCCCCCAGAAGGGATATAAATTGATCCATTATGCCGCAGTTCACTCCAACAAAGGAATTTTCCGCCCTCTGGCAAAGTACGGCAAGCTCCGGCTTTGAGATGTCAAGCTTGAAAAGCTCGCGCAGCATTACGGCTGCTGCAACTTCCAGTGCGGCTGAAGAAGAAAGACCGCTTCCCAGTGGGACATCACCGCTTATTACTGCATTAAAACCACGCGGTTTATGCCCTCTCTTTTGCAGTTCGCTTATGACGCCTCTTATATAATTGCTCCAGGCAAGAGAACTTTTGTTAAATCTGTTAATATCAAACTTATCTTTCTGATTAAAATTTACGGAACTTAAATGAACCTCTTCATCGTTCCGTCTTGATGCGAGGATTTTTACTTCACATTCAAGGGCTGCGGGAAAGACAAAACCTTCATTGTAATCGGTATGCTCGCCGATTAAGTTGACCCGCCCGGGGGCGCGGGCTGAAATTCCAGGTCCGTGTCCGAAATTTGCCTGAAAGATTTTTTCTATTTCCTGAAAAGATAAAGTCATAGTCATAGTTTAACGGCTCTTAATTCTTCAGCCTTTTCTTCCGGAAGAGTGTCATTTATAAATGTGCCTGCTCCGCTTTCACAGCCGGCAAGATACTTTAGCTTATCGGGCGTGCGGTAAGGCGGATAAAACTCAATATGAAAATGATAATACGGATGGTCTTTGCCGTCCGTCGGAATTTGATGCATTACCATCATATAAGGCAGGGAGCGGTTCCATAAGCCGTCATAGCGGAGCATAACTTCCTTCAATATCAAAGCCAGGGACCATTGTTCTTCTTCATTCATTTCCGGAAGGCTTCCCAGATGGCGTCTTGAAAGAATGTGCAGTTCATAAGGCAAGCGTGCATAAAAGGGAATAAATGCTGTAAAATGTTCATTTTCACAAACGAGGCGTACTTTTTCAGCAGCTTCTTTTTTCAGGATATGGCACAGGAGACACTCGTTATTTTTTTTGTAGTACCTGGCACAGGAATCAAGCTCTTTTTTGATGTGCGGAGGGATATAGGAAAAAGCATAAATCTGGCCATGAGGATGAGGCAGGGTAACGCCGATAACTTCTCCTTTATTCTCAAAAATGAAAACATATTTTATTTCGCGCCGTCGCCCGAGCTCCTTAAAACGGTCAGTCCAGACCATTATGAGCTTGTAAATATCCTCAAGACTGCATTCAGTTAAAGTGATATCATGGCGGGGAGTATATAAAACAACTTCGCAGACTCCTTTGGAAGGCTTAACTTTATAAAGGTTATCACCTTTAACCGAAGGAAAAGGAGGCTTGCTTAAGAACGAGGGAAAGCGGTTTTCAAAACAGACAATTTCATAATCAGAAGCAGGCACTTCCGTGGGAAAAGCGTTATTTTTAGCAGGGCAAAGCGGGCAGTAATCTTTTGGCGGGAGAAATGTCCTATCCTGGCGGTGCGTGGCGGTAACCACCCACTCCTCCAGCATGGGATTCCATCTCATTTCGGACACGTACTTTTACCGCCTTCCGGTGGTTTTTCTTTGAAACTGTAAAATACAAGAACTCTTCCGTCCGGCAGTTTTACGGTTTTCTTTTCAAGTTCGAATTTTTTCATTTATTTACCCCACTGATGAGGTTTTTTGGAAGGGATGAAAAATAAAAGGCCTACAATAAGGATAACTATTCCCCAACAGAGATTTAAATTAATTCCTATGTCAACCGGAGGCGGAGTGTTGGTCAGAGTGCCATATATAGTTAAAATTATTCCGTAAACCGTTAAAATCAAGCCGATAAAGAAGCGTATATCCATAAAACCTTTTGTTTCCGCTGAACCTTCCGCTTCCATCTTTTTTATTTCTTCGCGAACATCTACCATAATAAAACCTCCTTTGTTAGAAGAAAATTATGTCAAGTATCAGCAAAAGTATGCCGGAAATAACTGCCAGGTAGATTGGGTTGTTATACCAGACAGATTTATAATGAGCTGATTTATCTTCCAGACCGTAAACTACTCCCTGTAAATCCGCATCTGACTTGGGTTTTCCAAAAAGACTTACTATTATAGTTACTCCGAAACAGGTAACCCATGCCCACCACGCGCGCCAGAAAGTGGCACCCAGGGCGGTAGGGTCAACAGCAAGGATATTCCATTTGTGCAGAATCGAGTCCGCCGGCATCCAGTGGCCTCCCAAAAACATGAATAAAGCCGCCACTATTCCTGAAAGGAGCCCGATGAAACCGCCCC
>JAMDEM010000169.1:0-1127 GCA_023486985.1 Bacillota bacterium | reverse complement strand
CACCTTAATTTAAGCATCCTCCTGTCGGCAGGAGTGGTTTTAATTTATGTTGTTCTGGGAGGTCTTACTTCCTCAATATTTAATGAAGTTATCCAGTTTTTCTTAATCTGGCTGGGTTTACTTCCGCTTCCTATCATAGGCTTGAAACTTTCCGGGGGTTTTGGCGGCCTGGCGCACGGGGTTGCGGCAAGCCCCATACCTCATGTGCAGAAATGGGCGTATGGATTTTTGCACGCATGGAGCTCCCAGGGCGGTAGGGTCAACAGCAAGGATATTCCATTTGTGCAGAATCGAGTCCGCCGGCATCCAGTGGCCTCCCAAAAACATGAATAAAGCCGCCACTATTCCTGAAAGGAGCCCGATGAATCCGCCCCAGCCGGTGCCTCTGCGCCAGAACATGCCTAAAAGGAATGTGGCAAAGAGCGGTGCATTAACGCAGGAGAAAACTACCTGCATATAATCCATTATAGTTTTAAAGTCCATTACTATGTATGCAGTGCCGATACTGATTAAAACTCCAAATATCGTCGCAATTCTTCCAACAAGGATATAATGCTTTTCGCTGGCTTTTGAATTCAGGTAAGGCTGATAAATATCATAAGTCCATACAGTTGTAAATGCAGTTACATTGCCTGCCATGCCGCTCATGAAGCTTGCCAGAAGAGCTGTAAGCCCAAGACCAATCATCCCCGGAGGATAAATTTTCTGCATCAACAAGGGCAAAGCCATATTGTAGGAATTTAGTTTATCAGGCTCCGGCGAAAGTTGAGGGAGAAGCACTATTGCAAGTAAACCCGGGATTACAACAAGAAAGGGCACAAGCATTTTAAAGAATGTGGCATAGATAGGAGCTCTTTGCGCCGCCGGAAGATCTTCAGCGGCAAAGGCGCGCTGCACCACGAGAAAATCCGTGCACCAGTATCCAAATGAAAGAACAAAGCCAAGTCCCAGGGCTGTTCCCAGCCAGTCCACTCCCAAAGAATTTGTTGAGGTGGAGCCAAGGGAGCTCCATGCGTGCAAAAATCCATACGCCCATTTCTGCACATGAGGTATGGGGCTTGCCGCAACCCCGTGCGCCAGGCCGCCAAAACCCCCGGAAAGTTTCAAGCCTATGATAGGAAGCGGAA
>JAMDEM010000041.1 GCA_023486985.1 Bacillota bacterium | reverse complement strand
TTCAATATTTGCCCTATCTCTTTTATGGGCTGTATTGTCCCGATTTCGTTATTTGCCGTCATTACCGAAACAATAACCGTTTTATCGGTAATGGCTTTTTTTAAATCTTCAATTTTTACAATGCCGTATTCATCCACCGGAAGGTATGTCACGGAAAAACCCAGATGCTTTTCAAGGTATTCGCAGGCGTGAAGCACGGCATGATGCTCTATCCGGGTAGTTATTATATGATTGCCTTTGCCCCGGTTTGCCATTGCAATGCCTTTAATGGCGTGGTTGTCGCTTTCGCTTCCGCCGCTGTTAAAGATTATTTCGGAAGGACCGGATGCGCCGAGAATCTTTGCTACTGATTCTCTTGCCGATTCTATGGCTTTTCTTGAATCACGGGCGACCGAATAAAGGCTGGAAGGATTTCCATATTTGCTGAGCAAAAATGGCATCATGGCTTCCAGAACCTGAGGGTTTACCGGAGTAGTTGCGGCATGATCAAGGTAAATGTACCTTCCAAGTTTTCCCATTTTTGCCCCTCTCTCTAAGTTATTATTATTTGAAAAAATAAAAAGTCGCTTTAGTCATATAATACAATATCTCATAAGCCTTTTCAAGAAACATAAGTCACTTACATCAGCTTACAATTCTGCAGCAGATTGTTTTCGCTTTCGTACCCATAGTGGAAAAAACTACCTGCCCTGCCACAGGTTCGTGATAAACCGACCCCTACACATTATTTTGCAATCGGAATATCCCGCAGTCATCCTGAGCATCGCGAAGGATCTCGGATTGAGATTCTTCACTTCGTTCAGAATGACAAATCCCAACCCTCTTAGGCAACTCATGCCGCAGCAAAGCTGCAGAGTTTTCAATCGCAAAATCAAACCCGCCGAATTATAACCCCCTTAATCCCCCTTTGATAAAGAGGGAGAAATCTCCTGTCATCGGGTCAGGATAAACCCGGCCCCTACACATTCTATCAAACAATGGATTTCGCAGCCTGAGAAAATCTCTCTGTTACAAATTCTTTATCAAGGGCGGCTATCAGCCATCCCGCCCTGGGTCCCGATGGTCTGCCCAGAAGGGCTGAATATATTGCCTGAAAGGCTTTTCCCTGAGGCAGGCTCATGGAATTTGCCTGAGTAAAGATTGCCGTCTGCAGTTTATCACCATTCCATTCCTCTCCTGAAAGGGCATCGGCAAGTGATTCAAGATATTTTATCTGCTCCGGGGAAAGCTGCGATACGGCATCGGGGAGCTTCTCCTGAACCTTGAATTTCACGCCTTCGGAAGCAAAGTTTTCAAGCCATACTCTTGCGTACTTTGCCCTTACTTCTATTTCCTCAATTTCATCTTTGGTTAAAGGAGAGCCTTTCTGAGTTTCGAATACCTTGAACATGTCAACATGGGGGAGCTGAACCATGATGGCAACAAAAGTAAACTGAGGCAGGTAAAGTTTCTTTATTTCCTTATCTCCGGCAATGAATTCAAAAAGCCTTTTTCTTTCCTTTTTTTCTTCATCATCGGGCGCAAAATAATCATTTGAAAACTCATCATAATCATTCATGAGCCTTGGTATAGAATCTCCGTCAGGAGAAAAATCAATTGCCGTTTCCGGGCGCTTCCTCAGCATCAGAAGGCGTAAAATTTCGGGAGGAAGTTTTTCATACATCTCACGGCAGCTTGCGCCTACTCCTCTTGAAGAACTCATCTTTTTGCCGCCCACGATGAAAAATTCATAGGGAACGTTAAGAGGCGGTTTGGCATTAAATACCTCCCGGCAGATGGCTTCTGAAACTTCTCTTGAACCGCCTGCCGCGCTGTGGTCTTTTCCCGCTCCTTCTATCGTCACTCCAAGAACAATCCACTTGCCGACCCACTCAAGCTTCCAGGGAAGCTTCCCGTTGCCGTCAAAGGGACTCATCGAACCCTCATGACCGCAGCCCGCAGCCCAGACAACCATTTCCGGCTCACATTTGTAATAAACTTTCTCTCCGTCGTATTTAAAAACCCTGGTGGTCCCGATTTTGCCGCATTTTTCACAGACAACCTGGAATGGCAGCCAGTCTTCAGTGCGCTGGGCGCCGCTGATTCTTGCATAGATTTCCCTTATTTTTGCGTCGTTTCTTAAAACAACATCAATAACTTTATTCATCTTTCCTGATTTGTAATATTCATGCATGTAATAAATTTGAGGCTTCATGCCCAGCTTGTTTACCACATCTATAAAGTCATCGGCATAAAAGTCCGAAAAGCTTTTGGAAGAACCGTCGGGAGCGGGAATCATGGAAAGGGGAACACCCATATATTTTGCGTAAATATTCCTGTCAAGGTAAACCGGCAGTGAGTCCATGGGATCATAGTCATCTATGCCGTAAAGAAATGCGGCATCCCTGCCCCTGTCCTTCATTGCTTTATAAATCATGTAATGTATCGCCACACCCCTTATGGCTCCGACATGAATCAAGCCTGAAGGAGTTTTTGAATCATTTATCACCTGCGGTCCCTGTGCTTCTTCTGCTATCTTGTCTGCCCAGAACATTTTCTTCCTCCTGACCTGTAATGGTTTGATTTTAACAAATCTGCTTTTACCTGCTCAGATAAATCCAGCCACTTCTTTAAAACATAATATATTATTAGTTAATTCTCCTATAATCATGGGGTTTCCTTCGCAGGCAAAAAGAAGGCATTATTTCCGGGAGGCGGACTTATCCTGCATATATTTACCTGTTTATAACTTCGTATAATACCCTGCTCAGTTCTTGAATTGTATACGGCTTGTTAACAACACCGCTGAAGCCGTATTCCTTGAAGTTTGAAATTATCGGGTCATTTGAATAGCCGCTTGAAACTATTGCTTTTATCCCAGGATTAATTTCCTTCAGTTTCTTTACTGCTTCCTCTCCGCCCATGCCACCCGGTATGGTTAAATCCATGATTACAGCATCAAAGAGAATTCCTGATTCCATGGCATTATTATACTTTTCTACCGCTTCGGCGCCGTTATTAGCCAGTTCAAATTCATACCCTAGTTTATTCAGCATCCTCCCCACAACATTCCGTATCATTTCTTCATCATCCATAATAAGGATTCTTCCTTTGCCAAAAAGTATTTCTTCTTCTCCATCTTTCTTTCCGGTTAATATTTTCTCTGAAGCAGGAAAATATATATAAAATGTTGTTCCCTCACCCTGTTTGGATTCCACAGTAATGTGCCCGCCGTGTTTTTTTGTTATGGAATACGAAACAGCCAGTCCAAGACCACCCCCAACAGATTTAGTGGTGAAATAAGGGTCGAAAATCCTTGCAAGATTTTCTTGAGGGATGCCTATTCCGCTGTCCTGAACTGAGACCTTTACATATTTCCCGTCTTCCAGGGGCAGGTTATAATTTTCTTTTAGATAAATATTCTCCGCAATTATCTTAATTATGCCGCCCTCCGGCATTGCATGGTCTGCATTGATAATAATATTTTGAATAACCTGGCTGATTTGCGTCTTATCAACGTCTGCATGCCAAAGATCCCCGGGTATATTAAATTCACATTTAGCCCTGGAGCCGCTGAGTATAAAAAGAGTTGATTCTTTAATGATTTCTGCTATAGATGCCGTACTCTTTACCAGCGTGCCTCCCTTGGAAAATGTCATCAATTGCTCTATCAGGTCATTTGCCCTTCTGGAAGCTTTCTCCGTATCATCCAGCAATTCAAAAACTTTGGATTCTCCGTTTACAGAAGCCTTTAAAAGCGAGATAGTCCCGACAATTGGAGTTAAAAGATTTTTAAAATCGTGGGCAATGCCGCTGGCAAGAATTCCAAGTGATTCAAGTTTTTCCATTTTTAAAACTTCTTTTTTAAATTCTTCTTTTTCTGTAATATCCCGGAAAACCACAACAGCCCCGATAGTTTTACTTTCCCTGTCAAGAATAGGAGCTATACTGCCCTCAATAATTCGCTCGGTTCCGTTCCTGCTTATCACTAAATTATCAGCAGAAATCTCTATAATTTTCTTTGTCGTCATGGCTTCCTTAACGGGATCATCATAGCCGGCGCGACTTTTTGCCTCAACAATATTAAATATTTCCATAAGCTTCCTGCCTGAAGATTCTTCAAATGACCATCCTGTTAATTTTCCAGCGGCTTTGTTTATTAGAACTACTTTCTCCTCTTTATCAGTGGCAATAACACCCTCACTGATTGAGCGCAATGTCACAGAAAGACGTTCTTTTTCTGATGCGAGGGCGTCTTCTGCAAGCCCTCTATCTCTTTCCGCTTTATCCATCGCGCTGCCGATGGCCAGTGCGGTGCGGGAAATAAGAATTCCTGTAAACACCATAACTGCTAATGCCGAAAGTGCTGAGAATAAGGCATAATTTATTTTAATCCCCGCGGGCAGCATATTATATATGGCGCCGTCAATTATAACCACGGCGGCAGCTACAGGAAGAAAAGCACGCATAAGTCTTGCACGAGCTGATGAACCGGCTAATAATTTAAGAGGAAAATAATCAGTACCAACATAGTTTATTGTCCCCACTCCCAGAAACAAAAGCGCAATTGCGGTAGTTAAAGCCATTGGGATGATTTTGCCGGAATAATGAAACGGCATGCCGTAAAAGTATCCTATTATTATAAAAATACTGATAAAACTGGAAATACAGGCTAAAACTCCCGCCGCTATATTTTGTTTCCTTCTTTTTGCAGAAACCAACAATAACATAGCAAAGCTGATAAGAATAAGACTTGCAGCCGTAAGAGGAGACATATGACCAAGAGTGACCTCTCCAAAAATTTCATGCTTGACCAGAAAAATATCTTCAATATCAGGAAAGAAATCAATGAAAGTTCTCATGAAAGTTATGAAGCTGAAAAAAAAGACCAATAATGCGTCAATTACAGCATAAAATTTTGAAAAACGGGATGAATCTGCATAAGCAAGAAGAAGCAAAGAACTTCCAAGCAGAATATTTGCCAGAGCGGTGCCGGGCGCCATGGGTATATAACTTAAACTAAAACTTGCAATAATGCGA
>JAMDEM010000086.1 GCA_023486985.1 Bacillota bacterium | reverse complement strand
ATAAACTTTAGAGATTTCAGAAAATGAAAGAAAGCTGGGGGATAGAGTTCAGGAAATTTTACAGAGAGTTGCTAAAAAAGCGCCTCTGAAAGATGAGCTAATATCTCTTTCAAGTATTCTCCTGGCTCCTGCAGCCGGGGAGATGAAGGGTAAAAAGAAGCTTATAATCGTGCCTCATTCCGTGCTTCATTATCTTCCTTTCGCCATGCTGGTAGATTCCAACGGTGATTATCTTGTGAAAAACTATCAGATTCTCACCCAGCCTTCTGCCTCAGTCTATATGCTTTGTTTGAATAAGAAAAAAAGCAAAGGAGAGAAGCTTGAGGCTTATGCAATCGGAGATATTGCAGTAAGCTTCGGGGAGAAAAAAGAAAATAAAAAAGAAGTATCTTTAAGGGGTACGATAGTGATGTCTCCGGAGCTTATGCGTGAAGGTCTTTCCCCCCTTCCGGGAACAGAGGATGAAGTAAAGGAAATCTCTAAAGTTTATCCGGACGGAAAAGTTCTTATTGGAAATAAGGCTACTATTGAACAAGTGAAAACCAGCGTGGGGAATGGAACGCTGGTTCACTTTGCCACTCATGGAATTCTTGATTCCCGGCATCCGTTGTTTTCAGGGCTTGTATTTTATGACGGAATTCTGACAACTTCGGATATTTTTAGTTTGAATTTGAAAGCCAACATGGTAGTTCTTTCCGCCTGCAATACAGCCGGAGGCGGGATTTCCAGCGGCGATGAAATTGTGGGGATAAGCAGGGCTTTTATGTATGCGGGGACTCCGACAGTGGTGGCGTCATTGTGGAGTATTTCAGATGTTTCCACTGTACAGCTTATGAAGGATTTTTACCGGAAGTTAAAGCAGGGGGAATCAAAGGCAGCCGCCTTGCAGGAAGCACAAAAATATATGATGAAAAGCACGGAATACTCTCATCCATATTACTGGGCGCCATTCATCCTAATCGGTGACGGCGGCAGGGATTAAATTAATTTTAAATAAAATAAGGGGATTTTAAATGGATCCAGTTATGTTATCGCGTATTCAGTTTGGACTGGCGGCAGGATTTCATTTTATCTTTCCTGCCAGCACATTCGGTCTTACCCTTCTTATCCTGATTCTTGAAACTCTTTATCTTAAAAGCAGGGAAGAAGTTTACAAAGATTCATCTGCTTTTTTTGTTAAGATTTTAGGTCTTGTTTTTGTTATGGGAATTGCCAGCGGCGTAGTGCTTGAATTTGCCTTCGGCACAAACTGGGCGCAGTATTCAAGGTTTGTCGGAGACATTTTCGGAGTGCCGCTTGCCGCCGAAGGAATATTCTCCTTTTTTCTGGAGTCAGTTTTTATGTCAATTCTTCTTTTTGGCAGAAACAAAGTTTCCAAAAAAGTTTATTGGCTTTCAGCCTTTCTGGTTTTCTTTGGAGCACACCTTTCCGGCTTGTTTATTCTTATTGCAAATTCATGGATGCAGACTCCCGACGGATTTAAAATAGAGGGCGGAAGAGCAGTCCTTACCAGTATTTCTCATGCGGCATTGAATCACTCAACGGTTATAAGATTTATCCACTCGATAATTGCAGGATGGATAACCGGCTCGCTCCTGGCGGCGGGAATAGGTGCGTGGTATCTCAGGAGAAAACTTCATGTGGAAACGGCAAAAGTCTGTCTTAAAATAGCCCTTATAATTTTTATAATCACTTCGTTGGTTCAGCTTCTTACAGGGCATTCTCACTCAGTTCAGGTTGGTTTAACCCAGCCCGAGAAAATGGCTGCTTATGAAGCCTTGTGGCAGACAACCAAAGGAGCACCTCTTTCCTTATTTGGGATTCCGGATGAAAGCAGGCAAAAGACATATCTTTTTGTTGGAGTCCCGAAAATGCTTAGTTTTTTGATTCATTTCAATTTTAACGCAAAAGTAGCCGGGCTAAATGAGTTTCCAAAAGATGAACAACCTCCGGTTTTACTGCCCTTTGCTTCCTATCATATTATGATAGGTCTTGGAATGTTGTTTATTGCAATTTCACTTCTTGGAGCATATTTACTTATGACAAAAAAAATATGGGATGCACGGTGGTATTTACTGGTTCTCATTTGCTCCATCCCTTTTCCGTATATTGCAAATGAATTTGGCTGGATGGCGACTGAAATCGGAAGACAGCCGTGGGCGGTTTACAGAGTTCTTAAAATCGCTAATGCCGCATCTGTTTCAGTGCCTGCCTGGCAGATTTTGTTTTCATTGATTATGTTTGCGGTTATTTACATTTTCCTTCTCTGGGTTTTTATTTATGTGCTGGTGAAATTGATTAAAAAGGGTCCCGGTGAGGTTAGCGAAGGGTATTAAAAATGGAGGCATTTAATGGGGAACCTGGAACTGCTTCAAATTATCTGGTTTATTCTTATCGGTTTTCTTTTTACCGGGTATTCCGTTCTTGACGGTTTTGATTTAGGGGTGGGCTCTCTTCTTCCATTTCTTGCAAAAAAAGAGGAAGAAAAGAAACTTCTTTTCAAAGCCATTGGTCCTTTCTGGGATGGGAATGAAGTATGGCTGGTTACAGCAGGAGCGGCGTTATTTGCAGCTTTCCCGTATGCTTACGCCACTGTTTTCAGCGGCTTTTATCTTGCTTTTATGCTCTTGTTATTCTCCCTTATTTTCCGTGCCGTTTCCCTGGAGCTGTGGGGTCTTGATGAAAAACGAAAAAGCTTCTGGGAATGGGCTTTTGTAATTGGAAGCTTCCTTCCCTCTTTGCTTTACGGCATAGCCCTTGGAAATGTGGTTGCCGGCATTCCGCTTGATAAACACATGGATTTTACAGGCAGTTTCTTTACCCTGTTCAGACCCTTTCCTCTGGCTGTGGGCATTCTTGGACTTATGGCAATTCTTTTGCAGGGCGGCACTTATGCTGTGATGAAATCGTCCGGCGAAGTCCGCAAAAGAGCAAGGAAAATTGTAAATGCTATCTGGATTTTGTTCCTTATACTTTTAGTCCTTTGTTTTTTCATTGCTTATGTTTATATACCTGGAATAACCGGCAGGTTTTTTATGTGGTTTTCTCTTATTGTTGTTCTTGTCTCATGGATATTGCTGAAGATATTTTTAAACAAAGGCAATGACACGGCTCCTTTTTATATGTCTTCGATAAGTTTTATTGGATTATGGGGAATTACCGGCGCCGTTCATTTCCCCAATCTGGTCAAGTCAAGCAATAACCACTCGTTCAGCCTCACAATTCACAACGCCTCTTCCACAGAGCTGACTTTGAAATTAATGTTTATTATTGTCCTTATCGGCATGCCGATTGTAATGGCATATTCAGCTTATATCTATAAAGTTTTCAAGGGTAAGGTAAGCATTGAAGAAAAGGAGTATTAAAAATGCAAAATATTCATCCGTTATTCGTTCATTTCCCGATTGCTTTGCTGTCCGTTGCATTATTGTGTGATTTGCTTGGAAAAGCATGTAAAAAGGATTCACTTAATAATGCCGGGTGGTGGCTCCAGTTTTTTGGAACTATTGCCATTATAGCAACCGCTATTACCGGATTGATTGCCTCTAATACTGTAAAGCTTAGTGATGAAGCGCGCGATATTATGGAAGATCATGAGACGTTAGAACTTATTGCCGGGGGAATTTTTGCGCTTCTGTTTATCTGGCGAAGTATCTCCAAAACAATTTTACCCAAAAAGGTGCCGCTTTTGATAACATATTTTGTAATTGGCGCTTTAGGAGCAGGTATAATGTTTTATGGCGCGCATTTAGGCGGCAGGATGGTGTATGAATTTGGCGCAGGCGGAAGCGCAGTTCAGCAGTATAAGAACGGCGATCACGACGATAACAAAAATATCGAAAATAAACTACCCTCGCCAAGAGCGCAGGGTATCCCTTAGGGCAAGTTTGTTTTGTGGCAGGAGACCCCGCAGCAAGACTGCGGGGTATTCGATCGCAAAATAAATCAAAACAGGATCAGGACAAAGATCCTTCACAAAAGCATAGCGAAGAGCGTAAACAGTAGAAGAGGACTTATCGGTTGAGAAGTTAAATATATCCTGTATTATTTAATTGTACTTTGGAGGTGCTTTAATGGCTCTTTGTCCACAATGCGGAAAGGAAATTCCTGAAGGCGTGCTATCCTGCCCGGAGTGCGGCGCTTCAGTTCAGCCCCCGGCGGAACAGGTTTCATCTCAGCCGGTATCAGCGCCGGCTTCGGTTCAGGCGGCACCGGCGCAGGCTCCTTCTGCTGTTCAGAAATCCAGAATTCTCTCCTATTTAATTCCTTTTATTCTTATAGTAATAATCGCAGCAGCAGTTACAGTTTATGTTTATAAAACTTATTACGGTGAACTGCCATTAAGGGCTGTAATCCCGGCAGAAACACAGATGTATATGGAAATTAATTTAGCTCCCGGCAAGAATAAGGCAGAAATTGAAAAAGAGATTGAAAATCTTGAAAAATCAAAAATTTTCCGCTCTATCTCCAAAGAACTTCAAAAAGAAGTAAAGATAAACATAAGAGAAGATGTCCTGTCCTGTATTTATCCGGCAGTTGCAGTGGCTGTTCTTGCTCCCGAGGGTTCACCGGGAATTTTTGAATATCTGGAAGATTCTCTCAATGAGAAAAACTACACAACGTGCCAGATGAATCTCAAGAATATTTCAACTGCCCTTGAGATGTGGGCTGATGACCACAACGGCAGTTATCCCGGCAATCTTCAGGATGTTGAGTCTACTGAATATTTGCATAAACTGCCCGTATGCCCGGCAAAAGGCGTCTATAAATACCGCCATATTTCAAATCCGGAAGGTTATTATATCGAATGTTCGCAAAATGCCCACGCGAATATTGGAGTATCGGGAAATTTCCCTGCTTACTCCTCTGAGGACGGCATTTTAAGGGGAGAAAGGCATCCCCATTCAAAAAAAGAAGTGCCTGTTATTATCGTGGTGTCAATAAGGGATAACGATAAAGCTAAAACCACCATCGAGAAATTTAAGGAGATGGCAAAGAAAAAAGGCATCACCTATTCAGAGATAGATTACAGGGGCATGAAAATATATGCACCGAACAAGACTGACAGCAGCGATACTGTGTTCGTTTCATTAATAAGAAACATAATGGTGTTTTCGGATAAAGAGACGTCTGCCAGACGTGCAATAGATGCATATTTAAACAAAGGGGAAAATTTAGCTTCAAATCCTGCCTTCGCGCAGGCTCAAAGCGAAGGAATAAGTTCCCCAAATATTCTTTTTTATCTTGACTTAAAGAAGCTTGCTGCCCTTTCTGATGCTCTTGATCTGCCAAATGAAGAACTCAAATCTGCCCTGGCGGCTATAAAGACCATATCTTTTTCCGCAAAAGATGACGGCAAGAGCAAGCTTTCAAGCAGATTTACGGTAATTGTTGAGCCAAATTCAAAAAGCAAATTGATTTCTGAATTCTTTAAAGATTCAGATAAAATCAAGGAATTCAAGAGTCTTAAGTTCTTGCCAAAGGATGCTTCCATCTATGGAGCTTCAAATTACAAGAAACTTTTATCTGTTATGAAGCCTTTGTTAAGCGCCATTCCAAACATGCCGGTAACCTTTGATGATTTGATAAAAGAGCTTAATAAGGAGCTGGGAGTTGATGTAGAAAAAGACCTTCTTCCCAATCTCACCGGCGAGGTGGCTCAGGTTACGAATCTCTCGGATATAATGAGCGCTGTTATGAAACTTGCAATGGAGAAAGGGTCCCAGTTTCCGAATACAGGGGCTGTTTATGATTTAACCTTGTGCAAGTCGAATCTTAAGAAGATTGCCAATGCGCTGGATGCTTATGCGGATGAACATAAGGGCAAGTTCCCGTCTGATTTGAATGCTTTAGTTCCAAAATACCTGAAGTCCCTTTCCAGGTGCCCTGCTGGCGGGAAGTATTATTATGCAGTTTCTGACAACGATACAAATTTCAGGATAGAGTGCAGAAGCAATGCTCATAAAGATGCGGGTGTTGAAGGAAACAAGCCATATTATTCTTCCGAGGAAGGACCTTCCAGGGAGGTTCCGAAATTTGCTTCATCTGCCGCAAAAAGCAACTATTTCCAGTTTCCCGTGGCTTACATGATAGGAATAAAAAATAAAGATGCTATAAAGCCTTTTTATGATAAAATCACGAAAAATTTCTTGGAAAAAGCTTATGAAGGAGTGACGGTAAAGACCAATCCGCAGGGCTCGGTTTCATGCGCATTATTTGATGACTGCATACTTGTAGCCTCCACTTCAGGAACTTACACCTGCGAAAAAATCATTGATAATTTAAAGAAAACCAAAGCTTTTGTTGCTGATATTCCAAGTTATAATCTTACCTCGCTGGCCCGGAGGGGAGATATTCTTGCCATCGAGTATATTAAGCTTGGTCCCATAATGTCGGTTATAAATCCGATTTTCAAGGGAATAAGCTCTTACGCAACCGGAGAATATCAGGATATGGCAGCGGCCGCCGGTGAAATGATTGACTACATGGATAAGTTTGAAGACAGCTGGATTGTTCTTACTACGGATGACGGCGTCCTTCGTTATGAAGTTGATTTGTTTTACAAGAAAAAATAAGGCGAGCTTGTTTTGCGGTATGAGACCCCGCAGAAAACTGCGTGGTATTCCTCGCAAAATAAGCAGAGCTCGTTTTTTCACGTTATTTCATAGGCGCGCAGCGTGTGATTTTAATGGTTCGAAAATAAAACAGAAAGGCAAATTTTATATTTAGTTAATGTCAGAAACTTCTTCAGGAATACTGGAAGGGCTGAAACTGCTCTTTAGCGGCAGTGAAATTTATCAGATAATCGGCCTTTCCTTATTTGTATCAATTCTTGCAACTCTTTTTGCGGCAATAGCCGGAGTCCCACTGGGGGTTTTTCTTGCCCTTAAGAATTTCCGTGGCAAATCGCTCATTCTCCTGGTTTTAAATACTTTGATGGGACTGCCTCCGGTAGTGCTGGGGCTGATAATTTACTTATTGTTTTCTTACAGCGGTCCCCTGGGAAGGCTTGATTTTCTTTTTACTGCAAAAGCAATAATTTTGGCTCAGGCTCTGCTTGCCTTTCCAATAATTTCAGCCCTCACTTTTTCGGCTATTTCATCTCTTGAAGCAAGAGTGCGCTTTACGGCGCTTTCCCTGGGGGCAAGCAGGTTTCAGATGGTTATGACTTTAATGCAGGAAGCCAGGTATGTTATGATAGCCGCCATTATGGCGGGCTTTGGCAGGGCGATTGCCGAATTCGGCGCAAGCCTTATAGTAGGCGGAAATATCAAGGGTTTCACAAGGATCATGACAACCACTATTGCAATGGAAACAGGCAAGGGAAACTTTGAGTTTGCAATCGCCCTTGGAGTGATTCTTCTGATTCTGTCACTTATTGTGAATTTTGCGGCTTTCTACCTGCCGCACAAGCTGAGACAGGTGTAAAATATGGCAAAAATTCCTGTATTCCGGACAATTGAGTTAACAAAAGAATATAACGGCAGGGAAATTTTAAAGAAAGTTAATCTTACCGTTCCAAGAGGGAAGATTAGTTCAATTCTGGGTCCCAGCGGCGCAGGGAAAAGCACTCTTTTGCGGATTCTTAATCTGCTGGAAAAGCCCACTGCGGGAAAAATTTTATTTGACGGTGAAGATGTTAACCAGGGCTATTCTGCGCGCTTAAAGATGAAAAGAAAAATGACTCTTCTTTTGCAGGAGCCTTATCTTTTTGACAGTGATATAGAGCATAATCTTTCGTACCCGCTGAAGATAAGAGGAGTGTCTTCCCCGGAAATAAAAGAAAAGCTGGAATCGGCTCTTGAGCTTGTGAAGCCCAACATCGGGCTGAGGGATAAAGCAAGAAATCTATCAGGAGGGGAAGCCCAGAGAGTTGCCCTTGCCCGTTCCCTTATATTCAATCCAGAGGTTTTGATGCTTGACGAGCCCGCGGCGAATCTTGATCCTACGAATGTTGCTTTGATTGAAGAGATTCTTTCCAGCATCGGAAAAAAATTCGGCACAACGATACTGCTTGTTACTCATAATGTACTGCAGGCAAAGAGGCTTTCTGATTTTGTATCAATTCTCTGGAACGGAGAGATTATAGAATCGGGAACCAAAGAGGAAATTTTCAATAATTCCAAAAACAGCCTTACCGCCGCTTTTATCAAGGGAGAGATTGTTTTTTAGAAATTAAAGATGAAGTTTGACCGGCATCTTTAAAAGTGATATGATGAAAACGTGGACACAATTGATTACACATTTTGGGGATGATAGTTATGAGTCTTAAAACTTTATTAAAAGACGCAACATTTATGGGGGTAAGAGAGCTTCGCTCTTCTCTTTCTGAGGTTATTAATAAATCAGGCTCGCCTGTATTTATTACAATACATGGAAAACCCCAAAAAATTCTCATGGATTATGAAGAATTGTTAGAGTTGTTAGAAATTTATGAAGAACTTCAAAGACCTGACCTTTTGGAAAAGATTGCAAAAGCAAGGGCTGAATATAGAAAAACAGGCGGTGTGCCGTTTAGAAATTTATCACGCAAATTGAGAATTCATGATGAAATATGAAATTCATTTTGCCGGCAGCAGAGTAGAAAAAGAATTCGAAAAATTTCTTTCAAAACTCAGCAAAAAGGAAGAGAAAAGAATTTATGATTCCATTGCTGAGCTTGGTGATAATCCGAGACCTCCCGGCAAAAAGTTTAAATTCCTTGAAAAAGAATTAGTGTTTTATAAATATGTAGCTCATTATCGCCTCAGAATTGGTGATTGCCGGGTTTTTTATGATGTGGATGACGGGAAAAAAGTAATTATTCTTTTAGGTATCGAGCGAAAGGGAAATTTATAAATAATGGAAAAATATATTGAATCACTAAATCCCGTCCAGAGAGAGGCGGTCCTTCATACAGGGGGACCGTTGCTGATTCTTGCAGGCGCGGGAAGCGGCAAAACCAGAGTGCTTACCTGCCGTGTTGCCCATATTATTCATAATAAAAGAGTCTCTCCGTTGAATATACTTGCCGTTACCTTTACAAACAAGGCGGCTGGCGAGATGAAGGACCGGATTGCCAATTATATAGGCAGGAATGTGATGCCCTGGATGGGCACATTTCATTCAATCTGCGCAAGAATTCTCCGCCAGGACGCCCACATGATAGGTTTCCCTCATTCCTTTGTCATTTATGACGACCGCGACCAGACTGCGGTGGTGAAAGAGTGCCTGAAGGAGCTTCAGCTTGAAGAGAAAAAATTTCCTCCCGTCGCAATTCTTGACGCCATAAGTTCGGCAAAGAACAAGCTTATCGGGTGGAAGGAATTTCAGATGTTTGCTCCGTCAGATGTTTTTGGAGAGGTTGCCACCGTTGTTTATGAACGTTATCAGGACAGGCTTGCAAGAAATCATGCCATGGATTTTGACGATTTATTGATGAAGACGGTGGAGCTTTTTCAAAATTTCCCTGAGGTTCTTGAAAAATACAGGGAAAAATTCCGCTATGTTCACATTGATGAATATCAGGATGTAAATTACACGCAGTATATGCTGGTTAAGCTTCTGGCGGAAAAACACAGGAATTTGTGCGCCGTGGGAGATGATGACCAGAGCATTTACGGCTTCAGGGGCGCCGATATTACCATAATCTTAAAATTTGAGGAAGATTACCCCGAAGCAAAAATAATAAAGCTTGAACAAAATTACCGCTCAACCAAGATTATTCTTGATGCCGCCAATTATCTGGTAAGGAATAATATCGGGAGAAAAGACAAGACTCTCTGGACAGCCAATGCATCCAGGGCAAAGATAATAAAATACACCGCCGCCAACGAGAGAGAAGAAGCAAGGTTTGCAATAACGGAAATAAAGAAGAAGGTAAGAGAGCGGGAGAAAAATTACGGCGATTTTGCAATTCTTTACCGCACAAACGCCCAGTCCCGAATTTATGAAGAAGTTCTTCTTCAGGAAGGCATCCCGTATAAGCTGGTAGGCGGGTTAAGGTTTTACGACCGCAAGGAAATAAAAGATATTCTTGCATACCTGAAAATCATTGCAAATCCCCAGGATTCCGTGGGCTTAAGGAGAATAATCAACGCTCCGTCAAGAGGCATAGGTCTAACCACCCTGTCAAAACTTATGGAAGTTTCAAACAGTGAAAATATTTCTCTCTATGATGTCGTATTAAAAATTGATGATTACAAAAGCTTGATTCCAAGAGCCGCAGAAAAAATCAAAGAATTTTCAAAGCTCATTAAAAAGTTAAAAGAAAGGGCGGAAACTCTTTCCCTTACTGAACTTGTAAGGCACATAATTGAAGATTCCGGCTATAAAGATGCCCTGCAAACGGAAGGAACAATTGAAGCCTTCTCAAGGCTTGAGAACATTGAAGAACTTTTAAGCGTAACCATGGAGTTTGAAAAAACTTCCGAGGATACAAGCCTTGATGCTTTTCTTTCCGAGGTATCCCTCATGACTGATATTGACACGTGGAGCGAAGATCCACTGGCGGTGACCATTATGACGCTTCATTCCGCAAAGGGTCTTGAATTTCCGGTTGTTATTGTTGGAGGAATGGAGGAAGGCATCTTTCCTCATTCCCGTTCCCTCTCAGAGCCGGATCAGCTTGAAGAGGAAAGAAGACTTTGCTATGTGGGTGTCACAAGAGCAAGGGAATTGCTTTATCTTCTTAATGCTTATCAGCGCATGCTTTTCGGGATGACAATGGAAAATATGCCCTCAAGGTTTTTAAGTGAAATACCGGAGGAATATCTTGAAGATATGACAGAACAGGAAAAGCCTGCGCGCAAGGCGAGGGCTTATTCAAGAGCCAATGAAGACAGGAAATTTGATGAGTTTGAAAAGCCCGGAGAGAAAAAGGAAGAAAAAAAATTCAAAGCAGGCCGGAAAGTGCGTCACAGAATCTTCGGCGAGGGAGTTATTAAGGAAGTTAACGGCGAAGAGATAAAAGTTTCTTTTAAATCTGAAGGTGAGAAGCTTCTCCTGGCTGAATATCTAACTCCAATAGATGACCTGGAAGAAGAAGAACCGGGTTTTAGGGCAAAAAAGATAAGCGTGGGCGACAGGGTTTATCACGATATCTATGGCGAAGGCGTTATTACCAGAGTGGTTAAAGGAGAATTTGAAAAACCTGTAACCGCCGCCTTCCCGGGCTGGGGAGTTCAATCACTGAAAATAGAGGAGTTTGAAATTGTATCTTAGTTTGTTAAGCGAAGGAAGACTTCTTTTTGTCTGCATAATAAATGCTTTTGTAAATATCCTGTCAATAACGACCGGAGCCGCAAGAATATCGGGCGTGGAAACAAAGAGAGTTGCCGTTTCCCTGACTCTTTATAACCTGTTTGCGGTAATTTACCGGCTTGCCAACCTCTTTTATGTTCCTGTTATGGGAAGCATTGTTGACAAGGCTGCGTTAACAGGAAACCTGCCGCTTCTTGAGATGAAAATGAGGCTGATAATTGCCGCCGCCACGGTAGGAAGCCTTATAGGGGCATTATTTCTTCCAACCTTTATCCAGATTTACATTAAAGGCATAAACGGCATGGAGAAAAGAGGCTCAATGGTAAGAGTGATATTTGCCGTTTTAAATCCTGCAAATTACGGCAAAGTATTTGCAACGTTAAGAAAGCCAAGCCTTTTAGGGGTGGAAAATTTAAAACTGGGAGGAGTGCCGAGAAACTTCCTCATGTTCAATGTATTTGGAATTGCAATATGGACAGTGGGGGTTCTTGCCGCAACTTATGCAAGCGCCATGGCGCCGAATTATGCAAGAACTGCCGTCCTTTTATCGGGAATAATAAACGGCATCGGAACAATCTTCCTCTTTGTTGTGGTTGACCCCACGGCTGCTTTAATTGTGGACCAAACAGTTGCAGGCTTAAGACCGCCAAAAGATGTAAAAATTATGGTGCTCTATCTCACACTGGGAACGATACTGGGAACAATACTCGGACAGTTTATCTTCTCGCCGTCTGCATTGTTCATTTATAAAGTAACAGTCTGGCTTGGGCATTTAAAATTTTAGAACATCATCAGCAAGTTTTTGTCTTATGGATTTGCGGTAAAATAGTTGGGGAAGGTGAAGTTATTGCTTACCCTGCAGGATGCCAGAAAAAAAATTGAGCAGTTAAGAGAAGAAATCAGACGCCACGATTACCTTTATTATGTTTTAAACCAGCCTGAAATATCAGATTCCGAATACGACAGGCTCTTCAGGGAGCTTCTTAAATTAGAAGAAGAGTTCACTGAACTGCGCACTTCCGATTCGCCCACCCAAAGAGTCGGGGTGGGTCCTGTGGAAGCCTTCGGCGTAGTTCAACACACCATCCCCATGCTCAGCCTTGCCAATGCATTTGATGAAGGAGAATTAAATGCCTTTGACGAGCGGATAAGGAAAAGGGCGGAGATTTCAAAAATTGATTATGTGGCGGAATTAAAAATTGACGGGTTAGCCGTTTCTTTAATATATGAAAACGGCATCCTTTTCAGGGGCGCTACCAGAGGTGACGGATACCGGGGCGAAGATATCACAAATAATTTAAAGACGGTAAAAAGGATACCTTTAAGGCTTCACGGAGATTTAAAACACCTGCCTTCCCGCCTTGAAGTGCGCGGCGAAGTTTTCATGCACTGGAATGATTTTGAACGCCTGAATGAAGAGAGAGAAAAAACGGGCGAGCCTGTTTTTGCCAATCCAAGGAATGCCTCAGCCGGTTCGGTAAGGCAGCTTGATTCAAGGATAACAGCACAGCGAAACCTTGATATATTCATTTACGGATGCGATTCTGAAGTTCCCGGAATAAAAAATCACTTTGAAGAGCTTCAGTTTTTGAAGAAACTAGGCTTTCACCTGAATGAACACTCAAAACTTTTTCACGGTATTGATGATGCGATAAAATACTGCAAAGCCTGGCATGAAGAAAGAAGAAATCTTTCTTATGAAATAGACGGCATTGTTGTAAAGGTAAACGACCTTGCCCTTCAAAGGGAGCTTGGAACGATTTCAAGGTCTCCCCGCTGGGCTGTTGCCTATAAGCTTCCATCCACCGAGGTTACCACAATTGTTGAAGATATCCAGGTTTCGGTTGGAAGGACGGGTGCCATAACGCCGGTAGCGGTATTACAGCCAAAACTTATTGACGGCTCGGTTGTAAGCAGGGCGACTCTTCACAATGAAGATGAGATAAAGCGGAAGGATATACGGATAGGCGATACAGTTCTTGTGCATAAAGCCGGCGCTGTGATTCCTGAAGTCATATCAGTCATAATTTCAAAAAGAAGCGGGAAAGAAAAACCATTCCACATGCCGCAGGTTTGTCCCAGGTGCGGCTCAAAGGCAGTGAGAGCAGAGGGAGAGGCGGTGTGGAGGTGCGTAAGCTCAGCCTGCCCTGCCCAGTTAAAAGAGCATGTGAAGCATTTTGTTTCAAGGCGGGCTCTGGATATTGAAGGTTTCGGCGATGCCCTTGTGGACCAGATGGTGGAAAAAGGTCTTGTAAAGGATGTATCCGACCTTTATAATTTAAAAGTAGAGGATCTTTTGCCCCTTGAGCGGATGGGTAAAACTCTTGCCGAAAAACTTGCAAAACGCATTAAAGAAAGCAAGGACAGGCCGCTGGCGCGGCTCATTTATGCTCTTGGAATAAGGCATGTGGGCGAGCATTTGTCGGAAGTGCTTGCTTCCAAATACAGGGATATGGATAAGCTGAGCAAGGCAGAAAATGAAGACCTTGTAGGCACGCCTGAGATAGGTCCCGAGATTGCCCAGTCCATAATTGAATACTTCTCCGTAGAGAAGAATCTTAAGATTATAGAAAAACTCAGGCGCGAAGGATTAAACTTTAAAGAAAAAGAAATTACAAGAGAAACGCCTTTTGCCGGGAAGTCATTTGTGATTACTGGAATTCTTTCGGCGATGTCGCGTCTTGAGGCGGAAAACAGGATTAAGGAACTGGGAGGCAGGGCTTCTTCCTCGGTAAGCAAGAATACGGATTTTGTTGTAGCGGGCGCTGACCCCGGATCGAAATACGATAAAGCAAGGGAGCTGGGAGTAAAGATTCTCGGCGAAGATGAATTTTTTAAGATGCTGGGAATAAATAGAATAGGATGATGAAGCATGAAAGATGACGAAAAAGGTTATCTTGGAAAAATCGAACTGATAATAGAAGAGTTCGGCACCATCCAGAGAAATTTTGTGCTGGACAAAAACGGTGTAAGAGCAATAGTTAAATTTGTTCAGGAACTTGAAGGTAAGACTCCTGTCTTTGCTCTTGATGACCCTGTTGTTCAAAAAGGCAAGCAGGTGGCAACAAAAGTTATAGAGGGACTTGCCAGGCAGCTTGAGGTGCTGGAAAAGATAAAGCCTCCAGATGTTTGGACAAAGTTCCACGAAAGCCTTATTTCTTCGTTGAAGCTTCAGCTTCAGGGTTACAGGGAGATGGCTAAAGTTTTTGACGACCATAACCCTGCCCACATAAACAAAGGTCAGGATTTTGTCAGCAAAGGTATGGGATTACTTGAGGCTGGAAACAAGGAAGCACATTAAAAATGGAGCTTAAAACAGGTAAAAGTTATGAAGTGGAAATTGCCGGCATTGCTTCCGGCGGAGAAGCAGTCGGCAGAATAGAAGATATTGTTGTTTTTATTCCTTACGGGGTGCCCGGTGATACCGTTGAGACAGGGATTGAAGAAATAAAGAAGAAATATGCCAGGGGCACCATCACCCGCATAATAAAGCCGTCGTCTCACCGTATAGAGCCCCGGTGCCATATATTTTACAAGTGCGGCGGATGCCAGCTTCAGCATATTGATTATCCTTCCCAGCTTATTTTTAAAAAGAAAATTGTTGAAGATTCCCTTGCTCACATAAGCGGCATAAAAGATGTAAAAGTTATGGATGTGCTGGAATCCCATGAGCCGTGGTATTACAGGAATAAAGTTCAGCTTGTGGCGGCTTCCAAACCTTAGACGACGGCTTTTCATAAAACAGAAGATACATTTTTACGGTCTTTCCCGTATCTGGGGCTTTACGAGAGAGAAAGCCACAAAGTGGTAAGGATGGAAGCTTGCGCCATTCAGCATCCCCTTAACAATCTGGTTTTGCAGGTTACCCAGGAAGCCCTCGGCAAGCTGGGATGGTCAATTTACAGCGAAAAGACGGGAGAAGGTCTTGTAAGGTATATAATTTCCAGAATCAGCACGGTAAGGAATGAAGCTGTTGTTGTCTTTGTGGTAACAGAGAAGGAGATTCCCAGAGCAAAGGATCTCATAAATATTTTTAAGAAAAAAGCTCCGCAGGTTAAGGGAATTCTGCAAAATATTAATCCGGATAAAACCAATGTTATTTTTGGAAAGCAGACAAAGCTTCTCTGGGGGCAGGATTATATTATTGAAGTGATGAACGGCATACAATATAAAATTTCCGCCGATTCTTTCTTTCAGGTAAATCCCGAACAGCTCCTTAAAATGTTTAAAATTGTTGAGAAGTACAGCAGTGTTAGAAGCACTGATACCATAATTGACGCTTATTCCGGTGTGGGAACCCTTGCCATCTGGCTTGCCCAGAAGGCAAAAAAAGTGATAGGAATTGAAGAAGTTCCTTCGGCGGTAAAAGATGCACAGGAAAATGTGAATCTTAATAAAATTAAGAATGTGGAATTTTATAAAGGAAAAACTGAAAAAGTTTTACCCAGGCTTTTAAATGAAGAGGTCAGGGCTGATGTGGTTATTCTTGATCCTCCGCGCAAGGGCTGCGAGCCGGAAGTTCTGGAGACTTTAGCAAATATGAGAGCAAAAAAAATTATTTATGTATCATGCAATCCATCAACCCTGGCGCGGGATATTGCAATACTTTCGGAGCTTGGGTATAAAACCCGGGAGATTCAGCCGGTTGATATGTTCCCGCAGACCGCTCATATTGAGTGTGTGGCAAAAATAGAAAGAGCGTAAAGGAGAGAATCTGTGCCGTTATTTTTAAGCGAACGAAGTGAGTCCCTTAAAAAATTAGCAGAAAAAATCTCCCGTGAATTCGGTCATTTTTATCTTGGAACAGAACATTTACTGTGGGCAATGATTCACTCTGAAGCCTGGATTGTGCCTCTTTTTGAATCAGCAGGAATAAAAGAAGATGCGGTCCAGGAGAAAATGCTTGAGATAACCGGGAGAGGCGACAGCGAGGCTTTATGGGACGGCATAATTACCACTCCCCGCTTTAAAAAAGTTCTCAGGATGGCGGAAGGAGAGGCTGAATCGGTAAAATCTGCAAAGGTTGAGCCCGTGCATATCTTTACCGCTGTTTTAAAAGAAGGAAGAGGCATCCCTGCCAGGGTTTTAAAGGATATGGACGTTGACATTGAAGCTTTAAGACAGGAAACTTTAAGGTTGACAGCGGAGGACAATCCGCCGGTTGGAATTGAAGTGCCTATAATGGGAAAGGGCATCCCTCTTGGAGTCCAGGCATCTCCAAAAGGGAAAAAACCTCCCACTCTTCTTCAAAGATTTTCCCGGGAGCTTGTATCTCTTGCCCGTGAAGGAAAGATTGACCCTGTGGTGGGAAGACAGGATGAAATAAGAAGGGCTCTGCAGATTCTTACCAGGAAGTCCAAGAATAATCCTGTTTTGATAGGCGAGGCGGGAGTTGGAAAGACCGCGGTTGTTTACGGTCTTGCCCTGAGAATTGCTTCAGGCAATGTGCCTGATATGATGAAGAATAAGAAAATTTATGACATAAATCTTTCCTCAATAGTTGCCGGCACGCGTCACCGGGGAGAATTTGAAGAAAGGCTGCAGAAGATTATAGAGGAGCTTGTGCATTTTCCCGATGCCATCCTTTTTATAGACGAGATTCACACCATCGTTGGTGCAGGTGATGTAAAGGGAGGCATGGATGCAGGCAATATCCTGAAACCCTTCCTTGCCAAGGGTGAATTCCCGTGCATCGGCGCAACTACCACCGATGAGTACAGAAGATATATTGAGGCAGACGCTGCTTTAGAGAGAAGATTCCAGCCCGTTCTTGTAAATGAGCCTTCAGAGGAAGATTCTCTTGAAATTTTAAGAGGTTTGAAGGAAAGGTATGAAAAACATCACGGCGTGAAATTTAAAGATTCCGCCCTTCTTGCGGCGGTGAAAATGTCAGTGAGATTTCTTCCCGACAGGCATCTTCCCGATAAAGCCATTGATTTAATTGATGAGGCAGCAGCAAAAATCAAAACCAAATCTGTGTCGGTTGAAGCAGGCAAGGAAGTTTTTGCCGAGGTTGACGAGGAAGTAATCGCAGAAGTTGTTTCCCTCTGGACCGGCATTCCTGTTTCCAAGCTTACTCAGGAAGAATCCCAGAGGCTTCTGGATATGGAAGAGCTATTGAGAAAAAGGCTTGTGGGACAGGATGAAGCCATAACCAAAGCAGCACAAACTATCAGGATGGTGCGGATGGGACTGGGCAATCCCCGGAGGCCCTCCGGCGTTTTCCTCTTCCTGGGTCCCACCGGCGTTGGAAAAACTGAAATGGCAAAAGCCCTGGCGGAATTTCTTTTCGGGAGCGAAAGAGATATGGTGCGCCTTGACATGTCGGAATATATGGAGAAGCATTCCATATCAAGATTGATAGGCTCTCCCCCCGGCTATATCGGCCATGAAGAAGAGGGACAGCTTACAAAAGCAGTGAGGACAAAGCCTTATTCGGTTGTGCTTCTTGATGAAATTGAAAAAGCCCACTGGGAAGTCTTTGATTTATTCCTTCAGGTATTTGATGACGGAAGGCTTACTGATTCCAAGGGCAGGACGGTTAATTTTACCAATACCATAATAATAATGACCTCCAACCTCGGCACAAGCAGTGTTGACGAGCAGGGAAATGTTACAGTGCGGGATATGAGCAAGCCGGAAGTCCGGGAAGAGATAATGAATGCGGTTAGGAAGTCTTTCAGACCTGAATTTTTAAACAGGATTGATGAAATAGTTTTGTTTAAGCCTCTTACCGAGGAAGACATCGAAAAGATATTCCAGATTAACTTTGATGACCTGGAGAAGAGGGTTAAAGAGCGCGGTGCGGTTCTGGAAGTTTCAGACGAAGCCCGCCGGTTTCTCATCAAGTCAGGGTTTCATCCTTCTTATGGCGCAAGGCCATTAAAAAGAGCCATTGAGACCTACCTTGCAAAACCCCTGGCATCGGAGATGTTAAAATTTCCTGATGTGCAGGGCAAAATTTTCAAGGCTGTCCTGCAGGATGGCAAGATTATTTTTGAGGAGATGAAGCTTGAATAGTTATCCTCCTCTTTGCAGTTGTAGTGGTCGAGCTTGCTCGACTTATCTTGGAGTTAATTATTCCCTCTCCCTGAGGATAGAGCTGGGGTGAGGAGTGGTGTCATTGCGAGGAGCGTTAGCGACGAAGCAATCTCTACCTAAATTCCTCTCCCTGCGAGAGTAAGTTATCCCCCCTCTTTGCTAAAGAGGGGCTGGGGGAGTTATGGGGCAAGGGTGAGGGGGCTTATAAATGAGGTGCATCTTTGAAAGTAAAAGTTGAAATTTTAAGCGGTCCCGAAGACGGACAGGAATATAGCATAACAAAATCCTCTGATATAGGGAGAGATTCAGCCAATCCCATAGCTCTTACTTTTGATAAATTTCTCTCCCGCCGCCACTCAAGAATTTTAGTAGCAGAGCCTGAATGTTTCCTGGAGGACATTGGAAGCACCAACGGTACCTTTATTGACGGTGAAAGACTTACCGGCAGAATCCTCCTTGAAAACGGCAAAGTTTTTAAAGTTGGGCAAACCTGGCTTCAAGTAAGCTGGTGAACTGGTTCCCCCCTCTTTGCTAAAGAGGGCTAAGGGAGTTAATTCTTCTCTCTCCCTGAGATAAGTTACCCCCCTCTTTTCCAAAGAGGGGCAGGGGAAGTTAATCACCCGCCTTTGGGGAGAAGGATAGGGTTGAGGGACTGTAGCCGCCCGTTCCCCGAAAGGGCAATTTCATCCTCCTCTTCCTGGGAGTAACTTATCCTCCCTCTTTGCAGTTGTAGTGGTCGAGCTTGCTCGACTTATCCGGGAGTTAATTCTTCTCTCTCCCTGAGATAAGTTACCCCCCTCTTTTCCAAAGAGGGGCTGGGGGAGTTAATTATCCCCACTCCCCATCTGGTTAGGGCTAGAAGTATATCATGCAGGAAAAGCCCCATAAATAATAGAAAATTCAACCTATGATAAGTGCCACCATCGGCAGATACCACATAATCCAGGAACTGGGCAGGGGAGGCATGGGCATTGTTTACAAGGGCCATGACCCCGTGCTGGAGCGTGCCGTTGCCATCAAAATTCTCTCCCAGCAGCTGGTTGCAAACGCAGAGAGCAAAGAAAGATTCATCCGGGAAGCCCAGGCTGCCGCAAGGCTTAACCACCCCAACATAGCAGGGATTTATGATATTAACGAACACGAGGGCATTTATTATATTGTTTTTGAATTCATTTCCGGAGAAGCTCTTGATAAGATACTGGCAGAGAAAAAAGCTTTGCCTTTGCCTGATGCCCTCAAGTATTTTATTCCCATCTGCCAGGCGCTTGATTATGCCCATCAGCACGGAATTGTGCACAGGGATGTAAAACCTGCAAATGTTATTGTCTCCGAGGACGGCAAAGTAAAGGTTGCAGATTTTGGTATCGCATGGGTGGAGGCATCCCAGACTCTTACCCAGCCCGGTGAAATAATGGGCTCCTTCTTTTATATCTCACCCGAGCAGGCAAGGGGAGAAAAGGTTGACAGGCGCGCCGACATTTATTCGCTGGGAATCATGCTTTATGAGATGCTGACCGGCAGGGTGCCGTTTAAGGCAGACAATCCTGCGGCATTGATAAATCTTCATCTTACGGCAGAGCCCGAGCCTCCCACAATGCATAACATGCATGTTCCCAAGAAGATTGAAAATGCCATCCTGAAAGCAATGAAAAAAGACCCGGGCGAAAGATTTCAGAGCGTGCAGGAACTTTTAAAAGAGCTTGCCATTGAAGAGCTTCCCGAAGATCTTTATAAAACAACTGCTTCGCCCACGGAAGCCGCCCTTCACAATATCCTGGGAAACAATTATTACAAACAGGGAAAACTTGACCTGGCAATTTTAGAATGGGATAAGGCGACCAATCTTGATCCGTATAACGCACTTACCCACAACAACCTGGGCACTGCCTATGACGGAGTGGGAAGCCTGGATGATGCGATAAGAGAATATAAAAGAGCGGTGGATCTTAATCCCAATAACTTTGTCGCTCATTATAATCTTGGCTCTGCCTACTACCGGAAGGGCGAGATTGATTTATCAATAGAAGAATACCGGAAAACCACTATTCTTAATCCGAAGTTTGCTCCCGCTTATTACAACTTTGGCAACGGCTATTACAAGAAGGGCAAGATTGACGCCGCCATTGAAGAATGGCAGAAAGCACTCATTTTGAATCCCCAGTTTGCCGAAGTTCTTTACAACATGGGAAACGCTTACTACCAGAAAGGCAAGAAGGAAGAAGCCCTTTCTTACTGGCAGAAAGCCCTGGAAATTGATCCCCAGTTTGCTCTTGCCTTTTATAACATGGGTTCCATGGAAATGGAAAACGGGAATGTTGAAGGCGCTTTAGGATACTGGAACCAGGCACTTGAGATAAACCCTGAATTTGCCGAGGCCCATTATAACATGGGCAACATGCATTATGAAAAAGGCGCCATGGACCTTGCAATTGAAGAATGGGAAAAAGCCGCCAGGGCACGATTCGGATTCTGGCAGGCTCACTATAATTTAGGGAACGCATATTATCAGCTTCCCAATATTGACGAGGCAATATCCCAGTGGCAGAAAACCGTGCAGTTCAAGGATGATTTCTGGCAGGCGCACTGGAACCTCGCCAATGCCTTTTATTTTAACCTCCAGCAGATTGACCCCGCTGTTGTTGAATGGCAGAAAGTAAGCCAGCTCAACCCCCACTACTGGCAGTCTTACTACAACCTCGGAGAAGCATATCAGAAGCAGGGAAAGCTTGAACTTGCCATAATGGAATGGGAAAAGGTTGTTTCACTCAATCCCAAGTTCTGGCATGTTTATCATAACCTCGGCAGCCTGTTCTATCAAAAGGGAAAGCTTGATGTGGCAATCTCTTACTGGACCAAAGCCGTGGCATTGATGCTTTTTTCGTGGTAACCGGTTAGTTTAGTTTTAATAAAGAATTAAACTGTTTTCAAACCTGAGATAGGAGGGTAAAAATTAATTAAAGAGATTTTATATTTAAGGAGACAAGATGACTGCAGAGATAGTAATAATGAATAAAGAGGCAATTGCCTTTGCTGCTGATAGTGCTGTCACCATTACCGAAGAATCTGGTCAAAAAATTTTTACTTCAGCAAATAAACTTTTTGCTTTATCAAAGTATCATCCAGTGGGAATAATGGTGTATGGATCTGCTCTTTTCATGGGAGTGCCCTGGGAAACAGTTATTAAGATTTATAGAAAAACACTAGGAAAAAAGAGATTTGATATATTGGATGGATATGTGACTGACTTTATAGCGTTTCTAGAAAATGGTAATACTTTATTTCCTGACTTGATTCAGAAGCAATATTTACGTAACACAGTTTACTCTTATTTAAATTATATTAAAGTATCAATTGCCTCAAAGATTCCCTTTAAATTTGCTGAGTCAAATGAAATTTCTGAAGAAGAGATAGAAAAAATAGTATCAGAAACAATAAAAGAGCACCTTGAAAATTGGGAAAAAGCAGAAAATATTGAATCAATTCCGAAAAGCTTTAATGAAGATATAATTATTAAGTATGGAAAAATTATTAACAAAGCGATTGAAGATGTTTTTGAAAGACTGCCTATATCCCAAAGTCATTCAGATCAATTAAAGAAAATTGTGGCAAGTTTATTCTCAAAATTTCCGGAAGGTCTTCAGAAGGAGGATGTTTCTGGAGTTGTAATTGCAGGTTTTGGAGAAAAGGATACTTTTCCAGTCCTTGAGTCTTGTCTTGTCGAAGGAATAGTTAATAACAAGTTGAAATACAAGAGGCATATTCCGGACAAAGTAGGCTTTAAAATTAGTGCTTTAATTATTCCGTTTGCTCAAAGTGAAATGGTGGAAACCTTTATGGAAGGTATTAATCCTGGTTTGCGTAATCGCATGGAAGGTCATTTATCCGAAATATTTGATAAATATCCAGAAGTTATTGCTGAGAGCATAGATAAATATAATGAGGGCGAAAAGAAGATACTCAAAAAGAAACTCAAAGAAATCAGCAATAAAATATTTAAAGACTATCAAGAAGGCGTGCATGACTACAGAGAAGAAAATCATGTGAATCCTGTTATAAGAGTTGTTTCTATGCTCCCAAAAGATGAGCTTGCGGCAATGGCAGAATCCCTTGTTAATTTAACATCATTTAAACGCAAAGTTACAATGGAAACCGAAACAGTTGGAGGGCCAATTGATGTTGCTGTTATTTCGAAGGGTGATGGCTTTGTTTGGATTAAAAGGAAACATTATTTTAAAGCGGAACAAAATCCTCAATTTTTTGCAAATTACTATATGGAGGTATAAAATGATTAAGAGTAAAAAAGGGAAAAAGGTCATCCATTCCATGGAAGAGTTTGAGAAAGAATATTTCCCAAAATCTTTCGAGAAAAGAATGTTAGAAAGCACGACCGATGCCCGTGCTTTAGGTATTAGATTCGCGAAAGTATCTTTAGATAAAATTAAAGCCCAATTGGCAAAGTAGGTAACCCTTAAAGATTCAACATTGGAAACACTGCTAAATTTCTATTTTTAAAGAAATTATTTTTCAAAAAGTTTTTCCTCTATTTAGTCGGTATTTTATATTAACTAGTTCCGCTGAATTTGGCTGGAATGGCATTTATTTTTTCTAATCATAAGGAGCAAAAAACATGATTCCCTATAAACCGCCGGAATATAATGCAACAGCCTTTAATTGTCCGCATTGTAATGTGCATATTCCGCCCAAAGGAGCCGGTGATTCCGCTGATTGGAGCCACCCCCAAGCTGAGCAAACCATGACCTCCTAAATTTTACCATACCCGGCTCCAATCAGCGGAATCACCGGCTCCTTTG
>JAMDEM010000076.1 GCA_023486985.1 Bacillota bacterium | reverse complement strand
TCGTCATGCGTGGAATCGATGATCACCATGCGGCGGAATTAGTGTCCACCATGGAGCGGAATCACTGTCCACCATGCGGCGGAATTAGTGTCCACCATGGAGCGGAATATGCAAATATTGGCGCTACTTGTTTCTAAAGGCACATGTTGATACAAATAATGATATTGTGAACACGACATTACATATCATGTAACAAAGATTCGTTCATTTTTTATTGTTTGATTTTTTCAACCTGCTGAAAATTTTGGGCAGGTCATCCAGTATGGTATAAACCACCGGTACAACCACAAGAGTTAAGAGGGTGGAAGTGGCAAGTCCGCCGATAACGGCGGTTGCCATTGGAGCCTGTGATTCAGCTCCAGTTCCAAGAGCAACTGCCAGAGGAATCATTCCAAGAATTGTGGCGGAAGTGCTCATTAAAATGGGCCTTAATCTCGTGGGACCTGCTTCAAGAATTGCTTCAGTTCTGTCATACCCTCTTGAACGAAGTGTGTTTGTGTAATCAACCAGAAGAATTGCATTTTTTACCACAATTCCAACAAGCATTATTATCCCAATAAAAGCTGTGACTCCAAAATGCCTGCCGGTAAGGAAAAGGGCAAGCACCACGCCTACAACTGCAAGGGGCAAAGAGAACATTATGGCAAGGGGATGAACTAAAGATTCATACTGGGAGGCAAGAAGCATATATACAAGTATAATTGCAAGAATGAATGCCACTCCGAGGCTTTTTTTAGACTCATCAATCTGTTCCTGAGCGCCGCCGAAATTTATATAGTAATTGCCTGGAAGAGCAAAATTTGCAAGCCTTGTTTGAACTTCTTTAGTTATGTCTCCAATGGCTCTGTCTCTTGCCGTTCCTGTTATGGCTATCATTCTTTGCCTGTTCTGCCTTGTAATCTGGTTTGGTCCTTTTTCAAAGCCTATCTTTGCCACAGAAGAAAGAGGCAGAGACTCTCCGGAGGGTGTGGTGATTGTTGTATTCGCAATTTCTTCAATAGTTGTTCTCTGCGCTTCTTTTAGCTGAACAACTACATCATATTGATTTCCGCCTTCCATATAATAGGTTGCAATCGTGCCTTTTGTGGCAGTCTGAATAGTATTGGCAATTTGTCCATAATTAAGTCCTAGAGATGCTGCTCTATCCCTGTCCACGATGATATGCAGTTCAGGGCTTGCTTCTTCCCATCCTGTATCAAGCGCTTTGAGTCCGCGTACATCTGAAATTTTTGCCATTATATCCTTCGCGTTTTTTGAAAGGGCGGAAAGATCGGGCCCGAATAAATCAACTTCAAGGTCATTGCTTCCGCCTGCAAGTATTCTTGAGATTATATCAAACTGAGAAACCTGATTGGTAGAGGCGGGAATTGAAGCAAGCTGTTTTTCAATTTCATTCATAATTTCATTTGTTGTACGGGTTCTACCGTTAGGATTGCCCGGACTTTTAATATCTTTCAGGGCAACAGTAAAAGAAGCCCTGTGTTTTGCTTCTCTTGTGCCAACACCTCCAAGAAAGCTGATGGCTCCTGAAGTTGCAAATACAGTCTTTATATCAGGATTTGAAAGAAGCATATTTTCAATGCGCTTTGTTATATTATTGGTAGTTTCTAGAGAAACATCGAGAGGTAGTTTTATATTGACATTGAAATATCCGCTTTCTGTAGTCGGCATCAATTCAACTCCTACAAATGGCGTAATGATAACACTTGCGACAAGTGAGAGCGCGACAATAACAATGACAAGAAGCCTGTGGCTCAAAGCCCATCTTAGAAGTCTTCTGTAATTGTTGTCAATAGCGTTGAAGAAATCTCCCGCTTTGACTGAAAGTCTCCCCCAGAAGCTTTCTCCGGCTGCGTCCTCGCGCTTTAAAAATCTTGATGTGAGCATGGGTACCACTGTGAGAGCCATAATTAAGGATACGCCGATTGAAAATATGATGGTAAGAGCAAACTGTAGAAATAATTTTCCTGCCATTCCCACAACAAAAATCATAGGCAAAAATACAATCATAACAGTAAAAGTGGAAGCCGCCACAGCTTTTCCAATCTCTGTGCTTCCAGATACGGAAGCTTCAGAAGCTGTCAGATCTTTATCTCTATGCAGGTGCCTGTATATGCTTTCAATGACCACAATGGCGTCATCCACAATTAAGCCCACACCCAGCGCAAGACCCCCGAGAGACATGAGATTAAGAGTCATCTTTGCCATGTAAATAAGTACAAAGGTGGCAAGAATTGAGATAGGAATTGAAAGGGCAATTATAAGGGTGCTTCTTATATTTCTTAAGAAGAATAGAATTATCAGTATTGCAAGGATTGCGCCGACTGAGGCATTGTCTCTAACTGATTTTATGGCATCCTGAATGAATGTTGCCTGGTTGTAAGCTATATCAAATTTAATGTTGGATGGGAGGAACTGCTTCATTTTATCCAGTTCTTTCATGCATTTCTGCACCGTCTGGACAGTGTTGGCGGCACTCTGCCTAATTATCATTATGGAAACGCTTGGCTCTTTGTTCATCCTGTTTAAAATTCTTGGGTCATAATAGGTGTCTTTTATCTCAGCCACATCTTTTAAGAGTAAAGGTCTTCCATTTATTGTTGTTAAAACTATGTCGCCGAACTTGGCAGGGTTTTGCATTTCTCCTATGGACCTTACAAGATATTCAGTTCTTCCTTCTTTTGCAATGCCTGCAGGAAGATTTTGGTTTTCCGTCCCGAGAAACTGGGTTATTTGATTAAGGGAAATTCCAAGAGCTCTTATTTTTTCATTGTCAACGGAAATCAGAATCTCCCGTACAAGGCCTCCTCCTGATATAGCTGCAGCCACGCCTTCCACAGATTCAAGGCGGGTAGTAATTACATTGTCTGCAAGCCATCTTAATTCCTGAAGATTTTTTCCGCCGGACACTCCAAGAATTAGAATCGGAAGCTGAGAGGGGTCAAATTTTCTTATTGTCGGAGCTTTTGCATCCTGAGGAAGCAAGCTTAATATGGGGTCAATTTTTTCCCTTACGTCAAGGGCAGCCATATCTATATCTGTTCCCCATGTGAATCTTATGGTTACTAAAGAGGTTCCTTCCAGGGAGGTTGAATCAATTCTGTCAAGATTGTTTGCGCGGCTGCAGGCTTCTTCTATTACCCTTGTTATATTACTCTCAACTTCTTCAGGCGCCACATTTGGATATAATGTCGATACCTGGATGACAGGAAATGATATATCCGGCAGCATATCAATATTAAGGCGGCTGAATGAGATGAAACCAAGGACAAAAATTCCCAGAACTGCCATTATGATTGTTATTGGATGTTTTACGGCAAATTTTGAAAGCATCAGTATTTTAGACCTTTTTCACCCTTTTCTATCTTTACGGTATCGCCGTCTTTTAAATTGGGAGATATTAAGGTTGCCACATTTTCTCCTGCCGCAGCCCCGGATTTAATTTCGGTCATTTGGGAGTCGCTGAATCCGGTTGTTATTTCTCTTAAATGAACTTTATCGCCGTTAACTACGAAAACCCACTTTTTGCCTTTATCTTCAAAAACGGCATCTTTTGGAACTGCAACAACATTTTTATGTTTTTCAAGAATAAGATCTGCACGGGCGAACATTCCGGCTTTTAACATGTGCTCCTGATTGGTAATGCTTATTCTGACTTTGTAGGAGAGGTTTCTGGGATCACCGGAAGGATTTATCTGGACAATCTTTCCGGTGAAAGTTTTATTGTCAAGTGCATCAAAAGCAACTTTCACTGTATCTCCCAGGGATATTTTATTGAGATATTCTTCCGGCACAAGTATTTCTATCCATACAGTATCAAGGTCGGCAATTGAAAGAAGCTGGAGGCCGGAAGTTGCCATAGCTCCAGGATCCACAAATCTTCCGGTTATAAAGCCTGAATAAGGAGCAATAATTCTCGTCTGCTGAATTTGGGTTTTTATATATTCAAGGCTTGCTTCAGCCTGCTGAAGCTGGCTTGAAAGGGCCACTACATCTTCTGCCTGAATTTGATTTTGAGCCGTGTTAGCTTTTGCCGAGTCAAGAGCTGATTTTGCGGCAATAAGCTGAGACCTTGCCATCTGGTACTGGTTTTCGGCAGTATCCAGCATTTGCTGGGAGATGTAGCCTTCCTTCATAAGGTTTTGTTGTCTTTCAAGATTCCTTTTTGCAGTATCATAGCTTGATTGGGCAGAAGAAAGATTAGCTTTAGCCTGATCAAGAGTTGTTTTAGTTTGCGCCTCTGTGATGGGAGAGCGGCTGACAGTCTGCTGGAGTCTTGCTTTAGAAGCAGCGATATTTGCTATTGCCTGTTTTTCCTGAGCAACCAGATCCGAATCATCCATCAATAGGAGAAGCTTACCTTGTTCAACTTTGTCCCCTTCGTTTACATACGCTTCCTTAACTCGTGCCATTATTTTCGAGGAAAATGTTGTTTTTAAAATGGGCTGGACAGAGCCGGTAAGTTCAACAGAATCAATTAGATCGGTTGTCACTGCCGGAGCGGCTTGTATTACAGAGGCTTCCGGTGGCATAAAATTGTTCTTCTGGGCTGTTTTTTCACTGAAGAATTTATAGCCGCGGAATCCTATCAATATTATAAGTATTGTGGCTATTATGTACATAAAAGTGCGTTTTTTCAATTTTGAAATTCTCCCTATCTTCGAATTATTAAAATCACAGGCGCACGTCCATGAGTGTAAGGGTCGGATTTATAAACAAGTTTGTTTTCTCATGCGCTATCCGCGGCTCCGCCTGGATTGTCACCATTCGAAAATAAACAAGTTTTATTTTCCTGTTGCCTGTTTTATCTGTGCTATGGCAAGTTTGTAAGAGTGATAGGCAAGAGCCTGATCAGCAAGAGCCTGATTCTGGGCAACCTGCGCATCAATCACGTTAATTATGGGAGAAACTCCCGCAGCGTATTGACCTTCAGACATCCTGAGGTTTTCGTTTGCTTTTTCAACCTGGATTTTGGTGGTTTCAACATTTTCCTTTGCTGTAATAAAATTAAGATATGCCTGTCTTACCTGAATTTAAAGGATGGAA
>JAMDEM010000032.1 GCA_023486985.1 Bacillota bacterium | reverse complement strand
TCCCTTTCCCCTTGCTTTTTCTGACACCGCAATATTAATAACCTGGGCATCGCCGGAGGTCCTGAATTTCTGCGATGTAAAAAGAAAATAAATCTTATTTTTTACTTTTTTTAATATTTGGGCAAGGCTTATACCGTATTTACCTGTAATAAAATTCCAGAACCACCTGAAAATATAACCTTTTAAAACCGCATTTCTTTGAAGTTTCCCCAGGCTCCTGCTCACAAAAATATATCCCAGCACCCGGGCATTTTCTCTGGCAACCAAAAAGCCTTCCGGTTCCACTTCCATGCAAAAAATGAAATTATCAAACGTTTGTTGAGTAAAAATTTTTTCGCCAAAAAGGTAGGTCAATTCATCCTTAAAGCCTTCCATGAAAATTTCCACCAGGAAGTTCAGGTCCTCTCTGGATGCCTTGTCTACCTCCATCTTATTCTCCATTATTAATTTTAATATATTTTGTCTTTTTTGTCCAAAAGAAAATAAGAGAGTATCCAAATTTCTATTCTTTCGAATCTTTTGAATGAAATTTAAATACTCTCAGGCTATAATTGCAATTATCCACCTACTGCTTTCTTTAGAGCCTTACCAGCATGGAAAACCGGCACTTTCTTTGCCTTAATATGCAGTTTCTGACCTGTTCTGGGGTTTCTGCCCTCTCTTGCCTTCCTGTGGCGGATTGAAAAACTGCCGAAAGGAATAAGCTGAACTTTCTCTCCTTTTGCTAATGCCTGTCTTACAATTTCAAGAAGAGTATCAACTGCCGCTACTGCATGTTTTTTCTTAAGGCCCGTCTTGTTTGCAAGCTTCTCTGCAAGCTCTGACTTTGTCATTTGTTCACCCCCTCTCGTCCAATACTTTATTCATCAGCACTTAAAAAATCCCTTCTTAGGGAAATTTTTATAGTTCCTCTTTAGGAGCGCGTGTCAAAACCCTGCAGCCTTTTTCCGTAACTTCCACTAAATCTTCTATTCTGACTCCTCCAAATCCGGGAATATATATCCCCGGCTCCACTGAAACAACCATTCCGGCTTTGAGCAATGCCTCGTTTCCTTTCCTGAGGCGGGGTTCCTCGTGAACTGCCAATCCGATGCCATGCCCCAGGCCGTGACCAAAGTATTCGCAGAATCCGCCTTCTTCTATAACCTGCCTTGCAAGTAAATCTGCCCCGCCGCAGGTCATACCCGCCTTAATGGTTTTTAACGCCTTCCTCTGGGATTCCAATACAAGACTGTATATTTCCCTGTGTTTCTTATCAGGTTTGCCTATGATAACAGTTCTGGTCATATCAGAATGATAGCCGTTATAAACCGCGCCAAAGTCAAAAATAACAAAATCTCCCTCTTTAATTCTCCGGTCCGTGTTTTTTGCATGAGGCAGGGCGCTGTTGGGCCCGGAAGCAACAATGATATCAAAGGCTTCCTTCTCGGCGCCCCTCTTTCTCATTTTGTAAAGAAGCTCAATGGCAAGTTCTTTTTCCGTAATACCCGGCTTGATGAGCTTTTGTATCTCTAAAAACGCGTCATCGGCAATTGTTGAAGCTTTCTTTATAAGCTCTAGTTCGCCCTTGCCCTTAACCGCCCTTAATTCCTCAACAAAGCCGCTTTTTGATTCAAGCTTTATCTCTTTTAAATTTTCCTTTAAAGCAAGATACTGGCTATAGGACAAAGCATCCGCCTCAAACCAGAGAGTCTTTACGCGAAGCTCTTTTAATAAGCCAAGAAGAGACTTTATCATGCCGTTTTCCGCAAAGTTATTGACTTTTACAAGCCTGAAATGGGAAGATTCCCTCCCTGCCTGCTCCCAGTATCTGAAGTCGGTTATTATGGCAGCTTCTTTTGCGGTAATTAACAGCCAGCCGGTTGAGCCGGTAAAACCGCTTAAGTACCGCCTGTTTTGATCCTGAGTTACAAGTAAAGCGCTTATGAATTTGCGCTTCATCATATTTCTTAAATTTTCAAGCCTTTCCTTTATGTTCATCCATAATTCCTTTCTTCAATTCTTCCGCTTCTTTTTCCGATAAAATTTTATATTCACCGGGCTTCAACCTGCCAAGCTCCAATGGTCCCATCTTTACTCTTTTCAGGTTAAGAACTTTTCTGCCGGCCGCCTCAAACATCCTTTTTACCTGGTGTTTTCTCCCTTCATGAATCCTTATTTCAACTAAAACTTTGCCAGCCGCTTCATTGATAACTTTTACCCTGGAAGGTGAAGTTTTCCCGTCATCAAGCATTATTCCCCGCTGGAGCCTTTCAAGGTCATTTTTCCCGGGAATATTATCGAGAACAGCCAGATAAACTTTCTCCACTTCATAGCGCGGGTGGATCATAAAATTGGCAAGCTCTCCGTCATTGGTAAGAAACAGGAGCCCTTCCGAATCATAATCAAGTCTTCCTACAGGATAAACTCTTTGTTTTATGCCTTTTAAAAGGTCAATTACTTTAAGTCTATTTTGAGGATCCTTAACAGTGCTGACACATCCGCGCGGCTTAAATAAAATGATATAAATTTTCTCTTCAGGCTTTAAAATTTTTTCATCCAGAAAAATCTTGTCTTTTTCAGGGTCAACGGTAAAACCCGGCTCAATTATTGTTTTTCCATTAACCCTTACTCTTCCCTGTGAAATTATCTTTTCGCACTCGCGCCGTGAAGCCGCGCCGCATCTTGCAAGAAACTTATGAAGCCGTTCCAAATTATACCTCTTTCAATAGAAGATAAACTGCCTTTCAGAAAACTCGCAAACCCTTTTAATATAAAAGTTTTCAGCCATCTATATTTTTCCTTATATTGTAGTAGCTGCAAAGCTTGCTTTGCCTTTTTTATGGAGAGCAAGCTCTCCCACTACCTCATTTTGCAGACCAAGGTCTGCCACTACCTTTGTTTTTTAATTTCGTGTAATAAATCACACCGCTACAATTTACTCAATGGATTGAGTAAATTGTAAAGAGGAGATATTTATCAACAAACAGCATCAATCTTTTAAGGTTTTGCCTCTAATAATTTCATAATCTGTTTCAAATTGGCTCTTTTGGGAACGCCGGTAAAACTGTATAAAATTTCCTGGTTTTCAGAGATTACATAGAAAGTCGGCACTTTTTTCACTTTATAAATTTCAGATACTGAACTGCCTCTATCAAGCAGTACAGGATATTTTATTTCACCCTTTTTGATAAATGGTTTTACTTCTTCTTTAAACCTTGAATCTATGCTTACTGCAACAATATTAAATTGAAATTCTTCCTGCAAAGGATAAAGTTGAGCTAAAACTCTCCTGCAATCCTTCCATGTATCACACCAGAATGCCCAGAAGACCAGGACAACCTTTTTGCCTTTAAAATCATCCAGGCTTACCCTGTTCCCCGAAATATCCGGCATAACGAAAGAATGTGCCTTTTTCAAATTTTTCTCAAAAGAAAAAGCAAGACATAGAAAACAAAACATTAAAGTAAAAAGAATTATTTTAATACAGCTTCTCATTTGCCTGGATTTATTTTTACAATCCTGCTTTCAGAATTACCCTTAACTTCCTCATAATATATCAGGCGTGCAGCAGCAGGGTTCACATAATATTCTCCCGGGAGGTTGGCTCTCAACAGAATCGGATATATATACATCCTTGGATAACAGGCATCCTGATAAAATACCACTTTCTGGTCGCGGACAAACTTCTTATACTTGTAATCGAACTTGTAATCGGAAGGATAAATTCCTTCAACTTCCTCGTCCACCAGGTTTTCAAATCCCCCTGGAACAGGAATTTCTACTTTTAAAAACGGTGAAGAATTCCATGTAACAACTTTACAAACAGCCAGGACTACATCGCCGGATTTTATGTTGCCGTCAAGATTTTCATAGCGGTATTTAATTTTCCCGTTCTGATCATATTCCATAATCCTCTTAAAATATTGCACCACAATGGTAAAGCCCTGATCCTTCTTCTCGACTTTGTCTCTGGCTGGCTGGTATTTTGTCAGATTCACCGTGGCAAAGAATGGAGAACCATTCTCTCTGATAAGATTTAAAGTGTTGCTGCCGGGACTTAGTTTTTCAAAAGGTATTTCCACAATTGCCCTGTTATTGTTCTTTTCGGTATTCAGGTTGACTTTAGCAATTAAAGTTTTATTTAAGTAAACCGATGCCGTACCTGCCGATTCTTTTTCAGGATGATTCTTCAGATATTCCATAAGGAAAAGACAGGCTCTGCTTGTTGTCTTTGTGTTTGACCAGCCCGGATCTTTTTTCCTTTCTACAAGCCAGTTCAGGATTTTGTTAATTTCACTACTATCAGGTGTTATCAAATTCACTGCATAGGCTATCCAGGCATTGGTGTAAATTGAATCATCAGTCCATGTTAATTTTTCGGAACTGCTTTCCCAGTAAGTAGACCTGGGGGTTTTGACAGCCTGAGCCATTAGCTCATCAATTATTTTTTTAGCTTTATCCTGCTCGCCATATCTCTGCAGGATAACTGCAAGGATTGCCTGGGTGCAATAATTCAGCTCATTTCTTTTTTCAAATAAATCAAGAGCCAATGGCTTGTAACTATTATCAACCATTGAAACAGTCCTTAAAAGGTAAACTTTGACGGCGGGGTTTCTTTCATTAGCAATCCGGTTTTTTAAATAGGTCATGCCTGAATTCAAGCGTTCCTTATCAACAAAGCATCCTTTTTGAGCCGCAGTGATAAGTGCTTCGAGCACATAGGCGGTGATATACGGGTCGGAATCACCCTTCTGAATCCATGCCCATCCTCCATCTTCTTTTTGATATGTATATAAAGAAGGTATTATTTTTTCGATTTCTTTGCCTAGTGCTTCCTTTTCTTTCTCAAATCCGGGAAGTTCTGAGTATGCCAGTATTGCCGGATAAAAGGCAGAAACTGCCTCTTCTGATGATTCGAATCGTCCACTGTTCAAAGAATCCAACGCCTGTCCGAGTATTGTCTTTAATGAATAAAGAAAGCTAATCTCACCTTTAAAGGATTCAATATTAACTTCATCAGGCACATTGAAATTTAATGCCCATTGATCTTCAACCTTATTTGAATAACATAATGATTCT
>JAMDEM010000071.1 GCA_023486985.1 Bacillota bacterium | reverse complement strand
AGGTGAAAGTTGAATAATAATATGGCAGCCGCCCTTTTTCTTCATTTTAGCCTTTGTATTCATTTCTTTGAAGAATGAAGTTATAGGGTTTTTGAAGGTTCTAGAACCTTTATGAGCAGGTGACGGTCTCCAGGAGTAATAAAAAATAATTAGTCCTGCAATAAATAAGATAAAAAAATACCATAGAAAATTTCTGTTGCTGCTCTTATAGTAAGGGATTTGTTCTTCGAGTTTTATTTTCTTACTCTGAACTTCATTCTCTTTACTTAATATATCGCCGCATCCTGCACAGTAATTATCTCCAGCTTGATACTCTTTTCCGCAGTTTATGCAAGAAGGCATAGAGCATTCACTCTCCGTCACCGTTTCCTTTATTTGCACCTGATTATTATATAGCGCTAACTGTGTCCGTTACAGCCCTAAATCCTTGCCTATTGTCTTCATTGCCGCAAGAGAGATGTCAACAAATTCTTCAACCGTTAAACCCAGTTCTTCGCAGGATTTAATCTGCTCCCTGTTTGCACCGCGTGCGAAGTGTTTTTCCTTTGACCTGTTCATGACAAACTGGGTTGTCACGGGTTCAAGCTTTTTATCTGGATGCATCAAAGTAGCAGCAACAATTAAACCTGTTAACGGGTCAACCGCATATAATGCCTTAGCCATTTTGGAATTTCTGGGGAAATGGCCCGGATGAGCCTTTATTGCCTCTATTACTTCAACAGGTGCACCTTTTTCTTCAAGAATCTCTGCGCTCAGAATTCCGTGCTTTGAAAAATCATCTTTGGTTTCATCATAATCCAGATCATGAAGAAGCCCGGCAAGAGCCCACTTTTCTTCATCCTCGCCAAACTTCTTTGCCAGACTTCTCATACATACTTCAACGGCGAGCATGTGCTTGACAAGATTTTTATTTTGAATTTTTGATTCTACAGTTTTTAATGCTTCAACTCTGTTCATTACTTCTTCTTTTTCTGCAGTTCTTTGATTTTTGCGTTTATAGTTTCTGCATCATCAGCTTTGGGAGAAAGTTTCAGATACATCTGATAGTTTTCTATTGCCTTATCTTTATCGCCCTTCAATGCATAAAGATTTCCAAGGTTATAGTAAATAGCAGAATTTTGAGGTTCAATGGCAAGTGCGGTATTAAGAGATTTCAGTGATTCATTGTAATCTTTAAGATTTTTATATGCTATACCTATGTTGATAAGGGCAGGCACATTTTTAGAATCAATGGCAAGAGCTGCTTTCAAATCTTCCAGTGCCTTGTCATAGTTTCCCTTCCGTATATAAAAACTTCCAAGATTAACATGGACATCAGGGTTGCCGGGAGCCACATCTTTTGCCTTGTTTAATTCAGCCTCCGCCTCATCCATTCTCCCCTGCTGGATATAAATTGTTCCCAGGTTGATATGGGGTTCAACCATAGAGGGCCTTGAATCATTGGCTTTTAAAAACTCATCAATTGCATCCTCAATCTTGCCTTGTTTATATAAAATAAACCCCATGTTATAATGAGCTTCTGCGGAATTGGCGTTGATTTCAAGAGCTTTCTTTATCTGAGCCTGGGCATCATCAAGCTTGTTTTCAGAAATAAGGATTACACCAAGATTAAGATATGCCTGATAAAAATCAGGCGTGGCTTTTAGTACATTTTCAAGAGCTGTCTTTGCTTCATCCGTTTTTCCCTGATAAAAAGAAAGAAGAGCCAGATTAACTTTTGCTTCATTGTTTTTGGGGTCTGTTTCAAGTACTTTATTGAATTCTACGGCGGCATCCTCATATTTTTTTGAATCCATGAGTATTACTCCAAGATTAAGGTGAGCGGCAGTGCTTTTGGGTTCAAGTTCAATGGCTTTTTTAAAGGCTGCCGTTGAATCATCCCTGTTTGCCTGGTGGTAATAAATTACGCCAAGATTGATATAGGCTTCAACAAACTTTGCATCAAGATCGAGGGCTTTCTTTAATTCAATAACTCCGTCGTCATATTTTCCCATGTCGTCATAAAGGGCGCCAAGTTCCTGGTGAACCTGCGGTACAAGGGGGTCAAGTTCAATTGATTTTTTATATTCTCTTTCCGCTTCTTCAAGCTTTCCTTCATGATGGAATCTTCCGCCCAGACTCCTGTGCTCCTGTGCCTGAGTCTTTATATCAGGCTCGCCTTCCTGGGCAAAGGAGAAAAGAGGAAGGCAGTTTATTAATAAAAAAATTGCTGCAATTATAGTAAAAAATTTATGTAATTTCATTTAAAACCTCATTTTAAAAAATGCGACATTGTCCACGCTCCCTTCTGGAGCTCGCAATGACAATCGCCCCTCACCCTCCCCTCTCCCCATAGGGGCGAGGGTAAAGTTTTAATTCCTCTCCCCGAGGGGGACAGGATAGGTGAGGGGGTATTCTCTTCTATTTCTTTATGTTCCTGCTCAAGCCTGATAAAACATCCACAACTGGAATTGGTTTTAATGCCTGTCCTGTGGCATCTATAAACTCAGTGGAATCAAATTCCCATCCCATGACGGAATAAGGATTAACTGTCACAGCCGCAAGTTTAACCGGCATCAGTACTTCTACAGACGCTCCCCAGTTCTTAAGCCTTTTCCACCAGAGCTCATCAGTTAAAATCCGCGTTGCGTCATGAATAATAATTAATACTTTATCTGCCAGCGGTGTCTTTATTAAGCCTTCAATGAAGGAAGAAGTCAGAGACGTGCCCAGCACAAGGGCTTTTACCTCGCCGGTGATGCTTTTCCCTGCAGCTTCGCCGCAGGCTCCGGTGGGCATGTATTCAATTGACCGGTAACGTCCGCTTTTTTCCACAAAGGCAATTCTCCGGTGACTGCAGATTTTTTCCGCTATTTTCTGCAGGCTTTCATCTTTGGTTCCTGGCAGGCTTAAAAGCTCTGCTTTCCATTTTGTTTTTTCAACGACTCTTTCCATTAAAGGATCAATAACTGCACCTGTTACCAGAATTGTTCCATCAGTGATAAGGGGCGCGGCTGAAAACATCCGGTCAAAAGCCCCGTCAACGATTATAATATCTGTTTTTGCCTTCTCCATTTCAGGAATAAGGCTTTTTAGCTGTCCAGTAGTCTGGGGTCCGGTAATTTCTATGAAATCCCTGGATAAGACTTTTATAACGACAAGATTTCCGAGAGAAGTTCTGAAGGTTGATTTTTTAATTACCTCTCTCTTTATCCGGCTTTCTTTGAGGCTTGATTCAGAAGTGATAAGAAATGTGCCCACAGGCGCTCTAAGCCTTGGCTTGTCAAGCTCCGTAAGAATATCTTTCTTCTCCCAGTCCCTTCCTATGGAAGTAATACCAAGAACCACCCCGTCAAGAGAAGCCTCTTTGATAAGGTGGTTCAATAAAGTTGTCTTTCCCACATTTTTACCCATACCAATGAGGGAAAGAGTTTTTATATTTTTTTCACTGATGAGTTCCAGCAGTTTCAAATTATTGGCACTTCCTAATTGTATTTAACTATAGCAAACGCATTTAATTCTTTTACTTTTGCGCCCCTCACTCTGCCCTCTCCCCCAGGGGGAGAGGGCAGAGTGAGGGGGCTTTGAAACAAGCTGAAGTTATTTATTGCGTTTGTGTTAGTGCTTTTTTCCGTCTCCTTAATTCCCTGCTTGTATCTTTGGGTAGAGCAAAACTAGTCTCATCCGGCTCGAGGAGCCTTGCAACTCCTTCAAGGGGCGCTTCGCTTGCCCTTATAACCTTGCAGGAAGGCGGGCAGTCGCTCAGTTTTTCTCTGGGTTCCGCATAAGAGCAGACAACACCTTCATAATTTCTAAGGATAACCTTCCTGTCCGACATGGATATAAGATATTGAGGTCCCACGGGAATTTTCCCGCCGCCGCCCGGGGCATCAACCACATAAGTGGGCACACATAAACCGGAAGTATGACCCCTGAGCGCCTCAATTATTTCAATGCCTTTGCCAACAGCCGTTCTAAAATGTTCAATGCCGGGGGTAAGATCGCACTGGTAAATGTAATAAGGCCTTACGCGTATTTTAACCAGATCATGAACCAGTTTCTTCATTACATGGGGGCAATCGTTGATTCCCTTAAGCAGCACAGACTGGTTGCCGAGAGGAATTCCCGCATCAGCCAGCATCTCACATGCTTTCTTTGAATACGGTGTTATCTCAAAAGGATGATTAAAATGTGTATTCAGCCACAGGGGATGATACTTCTTAAGCATCTTACAGAGTTCTTCAGTAATCCTCATGGGGTTTACCACCGGCACTCTTGAGCCGAGTCTTATAATTTCAACATGAGGTATGGCTCTTACTGACGAGATAATATGTTCCAGGATTTCATCAGCCAGCGTTAAGGGATCTCCGCCTGAAATAAGAACATCTCTTACCTCGGGGGTCCTCCTGATATAGTCAATACCGGCATCAATAATATTCCTGCTGAAAGGCTTGTCCGTCACGCCTGCCAGACGGCTGCGCGTGCAGTGCCTGCAGTAGTTTGAGCACATATCGGTAACGAGAAAAAGCACTCTGTCCGGATACCGGTGGGTGAGTCCCGGAGTTGGAGAATCTCCTTCTTCATGAAGGGGATCTTTTAAATCATAAGGGGATAGGACAAATTCAGAAGTAGTGGGAATCCCCTGGCGTCTTACCGGATCCAGCGGGTCATCGGGATCCATGAGGCTTGTATAATAAGGAGTAACAGCCATCCGTAGATGGCCTTTCCTTCGTCCCTCCACAACTGCTTTTTCTTCCTCTGCAGTTAAATTAAGCACCTTACGCAAAACATCAATATCATTATCTGTGACCCTGTTTTTTAACTGCCATTTCCAGTCATTCCAGTCTTTTTCCGTAACATCTTTCCATACCGGTATTTCCTTATAATTCCTCATTTTATTGCTCCTCCGTGATTCTAAACAAAATGCTTTTCAAAGTACTCCCTTAATTGAGAATTCTCCCTCATAATCTGTAAAGTCCATAGGTGGTGGTCTTTGCAGTAACCGTTTCCAATCATCATATTTATGTCCCTGCCCGCGCCTTCTGCCCCGAGAGCCGCAGCGGTAAAGGAAGTTGCCATGGTGAA
>JAMDEM010000171.1 GCA_023486985.1 Bacillota bacterium | reverse complement strand
GGCACCGGATAAGGGGCAGCAGGAAAAGATCATCGGTGTGAAGGACTTCCGCGATGACTCGAAGGACCGGTTCTGGGTGCACATCGAAGGGTCGATGATAGACTACATCGTCGATGACGAGACGGGTTCCCTGCTCTCAGGGGATACCAGCAAGCCGGAGAGCTTTTCTGAAATCTGGTCGTTTATCCGGGGCGAGAAGGATTGGGTGCTAGACGAGATCAATCAAAAAGCGGGCATCATGGAAATCGAGAATATCGAGTGTTTCTCAGAAGAGGTCAAACAGGGTGACTAACAGCGGCTTCCATCGGTCGCGTAATGACCCGGTAATAATACGAATGTCCTCTGGGGTCAGACCCCAGGGGACATATCAGCATTTCTTTAGCTAAAATTTATAGATTATTTATTGGAACAAATCTTCGAAGAAATTTATTTTAAATTCTCCGTTTTCTTTCAAAATTTTGAAAACATTGGGTTCCTTATTCAATTCGATGATAATGCATACTTTTTTGCCGTCGTTTGATTTCATCTTAAAAATTCCGTTTTCATAAATATTCTTTAAATTTGCAGTCTTTGTAAATCCGTCAAAATAAGTAGTTCTAATCTTATTTTCGTCGGTGTTAAGCATATTTAATACCTGTTGCTCAGTTGCATTGCCTTTCGACTTTTTAGCAATCAGCTTTGCGATGGTGTGCTGGCTCTTTTTTGTCATGGAATTCCAGGCTTTTTCATAATGTTTGTCTATTAAATTTTTAAAAAACTGTTTGTACATGGCGATAAAATCAATAGTTTTATCAGCAATTAGAGTAGGTTTACCCCCGCCCGGTGAAGCTGCAGCTGGTTGTGCTGCATAACTCAAGGCTAGAATTAGAATAACTGCGGCCAACAAAAATAGTTTTTTCATGAACTTCCTCCTTTATAATTTTGGTGGAGCTGAGGGGATTCGAACCCCTGACCTCCTCCGTGCGAGGGAGGCGCTCTCCCAGCTGAGCCACAGCCCCACTTGCAAAAATTATAAAGCATATAGCTTATAAAGTCAAAATTTTATATAATGATGGGGGGATTGCAAAATAACCCCGCCTAACCTCCCCTTAATTTAAGGGGAGGGATAAGTAAGAAGCAGTGAAGGAATTTATGCGGTTTTCTAGAAGTAAAACCCGTAGGATAAAGGAGGGATAAGGTTTTGAAGGATAAAAATGCATGGCTGTGGTTTGCTGCCGGAGTGGGGACAATAGTCACCACTGCAGTATTCGTCCAGTTTTACTACAAGAAGTGTAAAACCAGTGACCCACGCGGCAAACGTGTGAAAGAACTTATCCACGAAGCAGAAAAACTCCTTGCTGCAGGCAGAAGAAGCGCGCATAAAAAAAGCTCACCGCAGGAAAACTAAAAACCACAAAAGATAAAGAGAAAAAATGCACTTTCTTGTAACCAATGATGACGGGGTATTTGCTGATGGACTGGCAGCCCTTGTAGATGAATTAAAAAAAATTGCAGAAGTAACCGTTGTAGCCCCTGACCGGGAAAGAAGTGCCGTCGGGCATTCATTAACTTTTTTTAACCCTTTAAGAGTTCAGGCTATAAAGCAGGAGAAAAAAGTAACGGTTTATTCCTCTGACGGAACGCCTTCCGACTGTATCCTGCTCGGCATCTATGATTTAATGCCGAAGAAGCCCGACCTTGTTATATCCGGCATCAACCGCGGAGCAAACATGGGAGATGATGTAACATATTCCGGCACTGTTTCAGCGGCAATGGAGGGGATTATTCACGGTGTTCCTTCGTTTGCCATTTCACTGAATGCTTTTTCCGAGGTCTATTATGGCTATGCGGCTTCCTTTGCCCGGAAACTTGCAAAAAGCGTCTTAAAATACGGGCTTCCTCCAAGAACTTTTCTTAATGTAAATGTTCCCAATGTTCCGGATGAGAAGATACAGGGACTGGAAATAACAAAGCAGGGCGAAAGCATTTATGACCAAAGGCTGATTAAGAGAATGGACCCGAGAGGCATCGAATATTACTGGATAACAGGCGCTCTGCCCACCGGAGAAGCCGAAGAGGGAACGGATTTTAAAGCCGTCTATGGAAACAAAGTATCCGTTACTCCGATACAGTTAAACATGACCAACCACGATCTTATTAAAGAGATAAAAAAATGGGAAATTCTTTAAATGGATCAGCACAGCTTCAGAGTTCTTGAATTTGACCGTGTAAAAGAAATAATATCAAGGTTCTCCGTTAGCGATTCCGGAAAAGAAAAAATCCTGAGCCTTCGTCCCTTTAATGATTTACAGGCTCTCTTTCTGCGCCAGAAAGAAGTATCTGAAGCCATGAGGCTGCTGGATGAAGGTTCAATCCCTTTATCAGGCGCACCTGAAGTAAGGTCATTCATCAAGTCTGCTCTGCTGGATTCCGTTCTAACGCCCTTACAGCTTCTGGATATTTATAATTTTCTGCAAACCTGCACTAAAGTTAAAAGAGCTGTGGAGGGGAAGACAGTAAAATTCCCCTTGTTTAAAAAGTACTGTGATAACATTTCGACTTTAAACAGTCTTGAACAATTAATTAAAAAAAGCATTGCAGAGGATGGGAAAATTCTTGATTCAGCCAGCCCCAGACTAAAGGAAATAAGAAACAGGCTTGCCTCCTGCCATTCAAAAGTTCAGGATAAGCTTCAGAACATACTGAAAGATCCGGCTTACCAGAAAATGCTCCAGGAGCCGATAATTACAGCAAGAGAAGACAGGTATGTCCTGCCTGTAAAGCAGGAGTGCAGAAGCCAGTTCCCGGGGCTTGTCCTGGACCAGTCTTCAAGCGGCGTGACGGTATTCATGGAACCTTTGCAGGTGGTGGAAATCGGTAATGAACTGCGCCAGCTTGCTTTAAGCGAAAAAAGAGAAATAGAAATTATTCTTTATAATTTGACTTCAAGTGTTTCTGAATATTCAGACGAGTTAAACATAAATATTGAGGTTCTGGCTCATCTTGACCTGTTGATGGCGGCAGCGATTTTTTCAGAAAAGTACAGCTGCTTTAATGCGGATATAAATGAAAAGGGCTATTTAAGGCTTATCGGAGCCCGCCATCCATTGCTGAGCGGGGATGTTGTTCCTATTGATGTTGAAGTGGGGGATAAGTTTGCAACCCTTGTAATTACCGGTCCCAATACCGGCGGGAAAACCGTAACCTTGAAAACAATAGGGCTTTTCAGTCTAATGGCTTTAAGCGGCATTCCCATCCCGGCAAAAGTGGGAAGTTTCGTGCCGTTTTTTAAGAAAATTTTTGCCGATATCGGAGATGAGCAGTCAATAGCCCAGAGCTTAAGCACTTTTTCATCCCATCTCACCCAGATTACTAAAATAATTCCTCAGGCTGACAGGGATTCTCTCATCCTTCTGGATGAAATAGGAGCAGGCACGGATCCTACCGAGGGAGGAGCTCTTGCCATTTCAATTCTTGAGTATTTCCACAGCAAAGGGGCACGGACTGTAGCCACAACTCATTACAGCCAGCTTAAATCATTTGCCGCATCCACGCCCGGAGTTTCTAATGCTTCGGTGGAATTTGATGTTGAAACTCTCAAGCCGACTTACAAGGTAAGAATAGGCTTGCCGGGAAGAAGCTGCGCTCTTGCAATATCATCAAGGCTCGGCTTGCTCTCGGATATTCTTTCCCGGGCGTACTCGCTTTTGAAAGAAGGCGATGTTTCACTTGAGAAACTTCTGGAAACGATTGAAGATGAAAAGGAAGCAGCCGAGCATGAAGTAATGATTGCAAGAAAGAGCAAGGAAGAAGCCCAGAAATTAAGGGAAGAATATGAAAAGGCTCTTGCCAGCTGGGAGGAGAAGAGAAAAGCTCTCTGGAGTGAAGCTTCAAGAGAGGTTGAAGAGCTGGTTGAAGGCGCAAGTGAGGATTTAGAAAATATTTTCGAGGATTTTAGAAGCAAGCTTTCAGCGGTTCTTGAAGAAAATGAAAGAAACGCTAAAGACGTTCTTAATGACCTGAAAGAGCAGTGGAAGAAGAGCCGTGCAAATCCTGAAGTTGAAGTTGATGAGGCATTAAAGGAAATAAAATGGCAGATGAAAAGGGCTCTGCAGAGTCTTTCGGTCCAAAAGGGCGAATACAGAAGCAAAGTGGAAAATATTTTCTCTGAATTCCGTAAATCCATCAAAGCAAAGCTTCCCGTTATCGAAGAGAAAGAGGAGCCACAGGAATATGAATATAAAAGACCTGTCTGCCTTGAGACAGGAGAAAAGGTCTTTTTAGTGGATATGAACGAGGAAGGCTTTATTGACGGAAAGCCGGAAGGCGAGTTTGTTCCCGTGAGGGTTGGCAATATCAGATTAAGGGTGCCGGTTAGGAGATTAAGAGTGGCGCCGCAGGGAGCGGGAAGAGTTTCCGGCGTAGAAGAGGTTATTTCAAGCAAACGGGCGGAGGCAAAAAGGGAATTGGATTTGCGGGGCTGTACGGTGGATGAAGCGCTGGCAGAGACAGAAAAATTTCTTGATGATGCTTCCATTGCGAATGCCGGTTCATTGAGAATCATTCACGGCAAGGGCACCGGCGCTCTAAGAAAAGCCCTTCAGGAATATTTTAAAACCCACCCCCTGGTTAAATCATTTCAGCTTGCCGATGAACGGGAAGGCGGCTGGGGTGTAAGCATTGTGGAACTATGAATTTTGAAAGGAAGTGGCAATTTATGAAACGCCCGGTTTTGATGATTTTTTCAGCCGTTATTGTATTTGCCTTGCTTTTACAAAGTTCCCCGGCATTTTCCGCTGACGATTCAACTGCCAGGTTCCAGAAGTTCATCGAATCCCTCAATGATTACCGGGAAACAATTGAAGCAAGACCTCTTGGAAGTGAGGAAGACTTACAGAATATTGTTTCCAGCGGTGCAAAAATTATACTGCATGCAAATGACATCTTTTATCTTACCGGGGAACATAAAGGAGAGCTTGAAAGTTTTAAGGCTCTTGTGTCAAGGCCGGAAGGCGAGTTTGTTCCCGTGAGGGTTGGCAATATCAGATTAAGGGTGCCGGTTAGGAGATTAAGAGTGGCGCCGCAGGGAGCGGGAAGAGTTTCCGGCGTAGAAGAGGTTATTTCAAGCAAA
>JAMDEM010000088.1 GCA_023486985.1 Bacillota bacterium | reverse complement strand
GGTAAGGATTGTTTTTAAAGAGCCGCTTATGAGGGCAGCTTTTTGTCCTTTTATTAAAAACGAGCCGTTCTTTGCCAGTGGTTTGAAATTTATGTTTTTATTCAGCGTTTTAAATACAAGTTCAGCCAGGTGAATTCCGGCAAGCACCCCTTTTTCTTTAAAGATGATTGCAGCTTCGGCACGGGCGTTTTCAGGGATAAGTGAATTGGTGGTAATGTCACCTTTGCCGATGTCTTCAGCCAGTGCGTCTTTTATTTTGCGGTCTAAGACTCTGCAGTTTACTGCAGAGTGTCCTGCCGCAAAACAAGCTTTGCTTGTTATTTTGATATCAGGATGTGTCTTTTCCATACCTTATCGTTTTCTTTCGGGAAGTCGGACCTGAAGTGGCTGCCTCTTGATTCCGTTCTTTGAAGGGCGGCGCCGGCAATTAATTCTGAGACTTCAATCATGTTGCGCAGTTCAAGGTAGGGAGTATAGATGACCGGCACTTCAACAATTTTTTCAAGCGCCCCTTTAAGTGTTCTTATGTCTTCCAGGGCTTCTGTAAGACTTGCTTCAGACCTTATTATTCCAACCCTGGACCACATTACCGACTGAAGGCTGGCTCGTATTTCCATGAGTTTTTTATCAAGTTTTTTTAACCGCTCAGGATTCTGAACGGCATAACTTACTTTGATTTTTGATTTTGGTTTCCCGGAATTTTTTATATATTTTTTTGCCGCCTGTGCCATTCTTGTTCCAAAGACAAGTCCCTCTAAAAGGGAATTGCTGGCAAGCCTGTTAGCGCCCTGTACCCCCGTGCAGGCAACCTCGCCTGCGGCGAACAAGCCGGGGATTGAGGTGTGTCCCCATAAGTCTGTCTTTACCCCGCCCATCATGTAATGAGCCGCAAGCTCAACGGGAATCATCTTTTTTGAAAGTTTTATCCCGGATTTTTTACATCTTTCCCGGATATTGGGAAATCTTCCGGCAAAGTTTTCAATAGGTGAAATATCCAGATAAACAAAGGAGCACCCGGTTTTTTCCATTTCCCTGAAGATTGCCCGGGTTACTACATCTCTTGGGGCAAGTTCTTTTCTTTTATCATAGTCAGCCATGAACGCATAACCGCTGGAATTTCTTAAAATCGCACCCTCGCCTCTTAATGCTTCAGAGATAAGAAAAAGAGGTTTTCCTATCTGCTGGTTTTCAAGATAAAGGGCGGTGGGATGAAACTGGACAAATTCAAGGTCTGTAAGCTCTGCTCCGCACCTGTAAGCCGAGGCAATCCCGTCCCCGGTGGAGATTTCGGGATTGGTGGTTATTCCGTAAATCTGCCCCATGCCTCCCGAGGCAAGGAGTACGGCTTTTGCTTCAATAACCAGGATGTTTTTTGCTTTTTCATCATAGGCAAGAACATGAGAGCATTTTCCATCTGAGACGATAAAATCAAGGAGAAAAATATTTTCCTGGACCTGGCAGTTTTTTATTGTGGATAGTTTTTCCAGGAGTGTTCTTTCCACTTCCTGTCCGGTGGCATCGCCGCTTGCATGAATGACGCGGCTGCGGGAGTGAGCGGCTTCCCTGCCCAGGTCGTATGAGCTTCCTTTTTTATCAAACTGCGCGCCCCATTCAATGAGCCTGAAAATTTCCTGGGGACCGTCTTTTACCAGTGTTCTCACTGCTGCCGGATTGCAAAGTCCTGCCCCTGCTTTGATGGTGTCTTGAAAGTGAAGGTCGGAAGAATCACGCTTTCCCAGGGGAACGGCAATTCCGCCCTGCGCATGCTGGGTAGCGGAATCTTTTAGATTCTTCTTGGTTATTAAAAGAACCTCCTCGTACCGGGAGGCTTCTATGGCTGCTGAAAGTCCTGCCACACCGCTTCCGATAACCAGAAACCCGGCAGAACATCTTGTGATTTCCATAAAGTTTGATTTCGAGGAATTCTCTTCTTTTCCTGCTATGAAAGCTCCAGCATGGCTTTTATGGCTTTGTATGCCTTTGAGCGCACTTCTTCGGCAACTTTTACCACATGTGCCATTTCTTTCAAAGCCCAGTAAACTTTTTCCAGTGTATTAAGTTTCATATTGGGGCAGATGAGTTTCTCAGACGGCAGAATGAAAGTTTTCTCCGGGTTTTCCTTTTTAAGCCTGTAAAGCATGCCTTCTTCAGTGCCCACGATGAACTTTGTCCGGCCGTTTTCCCCGGCAGTCTTTGACATGCCGCCGGTGCCGAGAATAAAGTCGGCAAGAGCTCTTACTTCAGCGGTGCACTCGGGATGAACCATTACCACTGCGTCAGGATTAGCCTTTTTTGCTTTTATTATATCTTCAGCAAGCAGGCGGTGGTGGGTGGGGCAGTATCCGGGATAAAGATGGAATTTTTTGCCTGAGCCTTCCATCTGTGATTCTACATATTCTCCAAGGCTTTTGTCGGGTATGAAAATAATTTCCCGTGCTTTCATTTTCTGAGCGATTTTAAGGGCATTGGCGGAAGTGCAGCATACATCACTCATGGCTTTAATTTCAGCCGTGGAATTCACATAGCACAGAACTTCAGCCTCTGGATATTTTTGGCGGTATTCTGCAAGGGTTTTTACATCTATCATATCTGCCATGGGGCATCCTGCCTGCGGGTCAGGCAGAAGAATGGTTTTTTCGGGAGAGAGGATGGAAGCAGTTTCAGCCATGAAATGAACGCCGCAGAATACTATGACTTTTGCATCTGTTTTTGAGGCTTGAATGGAAAGCCCGAGGGAATCTTCCACAAAGTCAGCTATATCCTGTATTTCTTTTCTCTGGTAGTTGTGGGCGAGGATTACTGCTTTTCTTTCTTCCTTAAGTTTCTGTATCTTTTCCTTGAGTTCTTCCTGTGATTTCTTTGACATCAAATCCACCTTATCTTCCGCTTAGCTTCCCCCCTTTAATAAAGGGGGTGAAGGGGGATTTCGCTTCGTGAAACCCTCCCTATTCGGTCGGGACGCAATCTAAATTTTTTCGCTTCGCTCAAATCCATCCTTGAAATCAGGGTTTTGCGGAACCTTCTATGCTCCGCATTGCCTCGGGGTTTTATAGAAACTTCTAAACTCACTTTCGTTCGTCAAGAAGTTCCAGCCAAAACCCGTGCTCTTGCTTCGCAAGCCCTCCCTATTCGGTCGGGACGCACCTCCCCAAGAAGTTCCAGCCAAAACCCGTGCTCTTGCTTCGCAATCCCTCCCTATTCGGTCGGGACGCACCTTATCTTTATTGCAAGGGATTTCTCCCTTATGAATAGAATTGTATTGCATAGAAAGCTTCTTTGTCAATGCTGCACGGGGGTCGGATTCATCCGACCCGTTTGCGGGTTTGTAGGACGCAGGTTTATTCGCAAAATAAGGTAGTGGGAGAGCTTGCTCTCCGAGGTTTATCCGCCGCGCTCATAACATAATAAAAGGGGAGAATCAATGCCGAGAATTTTAAAACTCCTTGTTATAGCAGTTGCAGTTCTAATGTTGATTTTTCCTGCTCCTCTTTATTCACAGGGCTTGCAGGTTGAAATAAGCCTTACCGGTGAGGCAAATCCTTCTTTAAGCAGGTTTATCGGCTTTACCGGCGTAATACCCCAAGCCAGTGCCAGGAAGATAAATATGTCGACCTTAAAGCTACTGGTTAACGGTGAGAATCAAACTTACCGTATGGTAATAGAGGAAGACCCGCAAAAAAGAGACCTTTATTTAACCTATAAGCCTTCTGAGCCTCTTCCAACCGGGAAAGTTGTCCAGAGACTTGAGTTTATGACAAGAGAAGGCAATCTTATTGTAAAACAGTGGACCTTTACGGTAGACCCTTCGGCAGACCCTGACCTCGCTCCCTGGGCGACAGCCGTAAAGGCAAAGCCGAGAGACGTTAACGCCCATTATCAGCTTGCCATTGCTTTTGAGAAGAAATATCTCCTGGAAGATGCGGCGGCTGAATATCTAAAGGTGCTTGAATACGATCCCGGAAACAGGAAATCAAAGGCGGCTTATGAAAGAATCTTTAGCTCCTGGGACAGGAAAAGCATAACCCTGGAGAAAGTAACTCTTGATGTGTCAAAGAATTCAGGCTTGGAGAAAATAGGCAGTCTTATTACCTTCAGGCTGGTTCTTTTCAATTCCTCGCGGAATACTGTAAAATTCGACCCCGATGAAGTTTATCTTATGATAGACGGCGAACAGCAGGAATCTGCCATAACAGATCTTGCCGGCTACCCGAGATGGGCGCTTGACAAGGATTTTATCTCAATGGAAGATTATGCCAGGCTTGGATACTTTCTTGAGACCCATCCACTGCGCATTTTCAAGAAAGTGGAACTTGAGTACGGAACTTCAAAAACAGGACATCTTGCTTTTACCACAAGGGGAGTATATTACAAAAAACTGACTCTTGTGGTTCCAATAGTTGTTGGTTCCAAACGCACGATTATGATGAAGTTCCCGTTTGTGAAGCAGTGAGGGTTTTCCCCCCTCTTTTTAAAGAGGGGCGGGGGGAGTTAAATTAGGGATAAAGAATTATCCCCCCCTTTGTTAAAGGGGGGTTAGGGGGTACCAGGTAAGGGAAGTAAAAAAAGGAGGCATACAATGAGAATCAGTAAATCACTAATCGTAGTTCTGGCAATTATTTTTCTTCTTGCAGCATCGTATTTCACAGCCTTTACGCAGGATCAATCCGCGCCGGTTTTTCAAAGAGCCTATATAACCGGAACGATTACGGCTGATGGAAAGCCCTGCGGCGGAGCACGCGTGCGTGCGTCATTTCAAACAGGAGAAGCCGAGTGCATAAGCGCCTCCAATGGCCATTATGCTCTGGGAGTAGGGCAGGGCACATGGAAAGTTGATGTCTCAAAAGAAGGCTATAAATCTCCGCCGACAAAAACGGCAAGTGTTGAAGCATTGAGGTCTAAGGACCAGGTGGATTTTAATCTTGCAAAATCAGCCGCATGGATAAAAGGCAAAACTCTCACCACCGACGGGAAAGTACTTTCCCGGGTTATGGTTACGGCGGGCGGCGCCTTTGCCATTTCTGACAACAAAGGCAATTTTACTCTTTCAGTTGATGCGGGAAAATATGAAGTCACAGCCATGAAAGTTAATTACACTTTGCAAAATACTGTAACAGTTCAGT
>JAMDEM010000063.1 GCA_023486985.1 Bacillota bacterium | reverse complement strand
CCAGATCGGTGGGAGAGATGTGTGCCTTGTTATAGGAGCGTCAATAACATTAGCGCTTTTTTTGTGGAGAGTTGATTATTATTTTCTTATCGGGGCTTTTTCAGGGATTATTGACATTATCCCGTATATAGGGGTGATTGTAAGTCTTGTTCCAGCCTTTCTGCTGGGGCTGATAAAATACCAGTCTTTAGTTATAGCTCTTGGAATAGTTGCCACACTTGAGCTTATTCATTATCTTGAAGGACACATAATTGTACCTACCGTGGTAGGACAGAGCGTGGGACTTCCTCCGCTGGTTGTGATAATTTCGCTTATTATCGGAGCTGAGCTGATGGGAATAATGGGAATGTTTCTTGCAATACCCGTGGCGGCTATTGTAAGAGTTACAGTTAATTATTATATAAGGCTTATTAATGAGTCGCGGGAAACCGGTGAAGAACTTGGCGGCGGCTAACTCGTTGCCCTCTCCCCTTTGAATCCCCCTCTTTGCTAAGGAGGAGATAGAGAGCAAATACCATGAAAAAGACCCGATAAGAAAATAATAATCAACTCTCCACAAAAAAAGCGCTAATGTTATTGACGCTCCTATAACAAGGCACACAACCAGCTGTCCCCTTATGTATCTTCCAAGAACAAGATCTATCTCATGTAAAAGTCCCATAATTTCCTTGCGCCTGGCTGGAGGAATAATAGCGATAAATCCCCGCCTGTACTTATCAGTATCCATAAGAATGTAAAAAGTAATTATTGGAATTATAAAGACTGAAACTATAGTGGCAAAAACCTTTGTCACAGCCGGGATGGATTTTTGAATCATCGAAGTTCCCAGGCTTTTCAGTTCATCCGTGAGAACCGTGCCTATTTTTGAAGTGTAAGACCGCGCTTCTTCCGGAATAAGCGGGGTTAATTTTTCAGAATAACTCTGAAAAGCGTTTCTCGTTTCATTTACCAGGACAGGAAAATTCCTTACCAGATTCCGGAACTCTTTACTCACATTGGGAATCACATAGGAAATGATTACTCCCAGAATCAAAAACATCATAATATAAACTATTGAGATGGAAAGGATTCTGCTAAAGCCCTTCTTTAACAAAATTATTTCTTTCACTGCACTGTCTTTTTTCTTTTTGAGCTTAAAAACAACGGGGTTGCAGAAAAAATTAACCAGCGGAATTAAAACATAGGCAAGAAGGATTGAAACAGAAAGCAAAATAACGACCAGTTTTATCTTCGCAAAAATCCAGAATATGACATAGATTATGGCGAAAATTCCAAGAGCATAAGCAACTGCGGCTAATTTTTGCGCAGTGGAGTCCTTATTCATTTATAAGCTATCAGCCTTTCTTCTTGGCAGCTTCTATCTCCTCAAAAATTTCCCTTATTTTTTCCACCAGATCGGTGGGAGAGATGTGGGACTTGTTTAAAAATTTAATGGCGCCGACTTCTTTTGCTTTTTCTTCAAGATTGCTTTGCATTAAATTCGAAAGGAAAACCACGGGTATTTTTTTCAGCTCCGAATTGGCTTTAAGCTGCTGGCAGACTGTAAAGCCGTCAATTCCGGGCATTAAAACATCAAGAAGAACCAGGTCAGGCTTTATTTCAGCAGCTTTCTGCAAGCCCTCGCTTCCGTTTGGCGACAGGTAAACATCATACTCGGCTTTACTAAGTTTGTTCTGCCACATCTTGGATATTACGAGATTGTCTTCTATGATTAAAATCTTCCTGCGGGCAAGCTCTTTCTTTTTGGGAATCTGAACATAATACTTGTTTCCCGCTCCTGCCTGAGTTTCGGACCAGACTTTGCCATCGCAAAGTTCTATCAAATCCTTGCAGATAAGAAATCCCAGACCGGAATCTTTTTCTTCAGTTTCAGACTTGAGCTCCATCCGGTATGCGCCGTTGAAAAGCGCCTGAATATCCTGCAGGGAAATATTTTTGATTGAATCAGAGACAACAATCTGCCAGTCATCATCCCGGGAAAAAGATTGAATGCCTATTTTCCCCGAGACTTCTGAAAGCCTGACAAGGGTACCGAGAAGATAGGCAAAAGCTTTTTCAAGGGATTCTACATCCGAGGTTATAAGAAGCTGATCATCCTGTATTTTAAAATCTATCTGGATATTTTTCTGCTGAATCTGGTTTTTAAGAGAGCTCATGCTTTCAAGAATAATCTTTTTCAAATCCGCTGTTTTTCTGGTGACTGACCACTGGCCGTGCTGGATTCTTATCAAAGTTGCAATGTCATTGGAAAGCTCCAGGAGGTAGCGGTAACTTCTCTGAACAATCTCCAGGCTTTCCCTCTGCTCCTGATTAATGGATCCCGTATCGCCGTCTAGTATCAATGATACATAGCCGCCAACAATGGTAAGAGCGGTTTTCATATCATGAAGGGTAGAAAGGTAGAAATTGGGGTCTGTTGTTTGTTTGTTTTTATCGTCCAGCTTATTTAACAAAAACCGAAACTCCTCACTTTACGAAATCACTTTGCTTTCCTCTCAATTACAATCACGGGCAAAATGCCACTGCCGCCGAAGCCTGTGCTGCCCCGGCAAGCAATAACTATGCCAGCGGCTTATCCCCGCTTCTTATTACCTCTATTTCTTCTCCTGTTGCGTTTTCGATTCCTTCTGCCGGCGCTTCACCCCTGCCCAGAGAAACGCACTTTAAAGCTGCTTCTTTAAGAAGATTAATATGCGCCCTCATGCTCACGGCTTCCCTGACGAGATTCTGGGCTCTGAAAAGAGAAAAGGTAACCAGTATATTGGCTAAAATTGAAAAAGAAAGAAGAACAACAAGAAGCATAATCATGCTTCTTTGATTGTCTATGATTGTGTTAAGATTTTCGATGGTCGAAGGGGGGGCATCCCCCGGAAGTCTTAAAGCAAAAACCTGCGCGGAAAAAAGCAATGCAAAAAATGCAGCTGCGAATATTATTAAAAAAAATTTATTCTTCAATATATTAGCCTCCTGCCGGCAAGACTGCATAATAATCTCTTTTTATCATGCGAGCCCCTCACCCCATCCCTCTCTCCGCGGGAGAGGGGATGGTAGCGCCCGTTCTGGGAACGGGCGCTACTTAACTCCGCAAATCCATCCTTGAAATCAGGGTTTTGCGGAACCTTCTAAGCTCCGCTGCCGCTTCGCCAAGAAGTTCCAGCCAAAACCCGTTGCGAAACTGCTTCAGCAGTCGTGGCAATCTCATCATACCGAGATTGCTAACCCACCCTTTCAAGGCTGGTACCCGTCACTCGCAATGACATTTTCGCAACTTCGCAAACCCTTCGACCCACCCCTTCGGGGCAAGTACCCCTCACGCTCACGCTGGTTCGGGCGGGACGCACCTTGCCGCAGGGTAGTTTATACGTTCATTCTTAGAATTTCTTCAAGTGTTGTAGTCCCGTCGCTCACTTTTATAAGAGCATCGTCTCTCATAGTGAGCAGACCTTCATCTTTAGCGCTTTTAACCAGGTTGTCACTGCTGGGATTGGTAATAAGAGCTGTTCTTATTTTTTCCGTTACCATCATCACTTCAGAAACAGCCGTTCGCCCGTAATACCCGGTGCGATTGCAGTTTTTGCAGCCAATCCCGCGGTAAACCTTTGGGGGAACAGGAAATTCCATTCCAAAGACAGATTCCCATTCACCAGGAATAGGCGTATACTCTTCTTTGCACTGGGGACATATCAATCTTATAAGTCTCTGGGATATTACTCCGCTTACTGCAGCAGCAATCAGGAAAGGAGGTATACCCATATCAATCAATCTTGTCAGGGCGGTAGGGCTGTCATTGGTGTGAATGGTGGAAAGAACCACGTGCCCTGTAAGAGCAGCATGAACCGCCATCTGGGCGGTTTCAAGGTCTCTTATTTCTCCAACCAGGATAATATCAGGGTCCTGTCTTAAAATTGCCCTCAGTGAAGTTGCAAAATCAAGGCCCGCACGGGGCTGAACCTGTACCTGGTTTACCAGGTCAATCTGGTACTCAACCGGGTCTTCGACGCTTATTATATTCTTTTCAATGGACCTTAACTTGTTACCTATAGCGTAGGTAGTACTGGTTTTTCCCGAACCGGTCGGACCTGAAACCAGAATCATTCCCTGCGCTTTTCCAACCAAACTTTTCAATTTCTCAAGATTATCCTTGCAAAAACCAAGTCTGTCCAGACTTAAAACCGCCATTCTCTTGTCAAGAATTCTTATAACCAGCTTCTCGCCGAAGATTAACGGAAGCGTTGACATACGAAGATCTATAACTCTGTCCCTTATTCTTATTTCAGCCCTGCCGTCCTGAGGAAGCCTTTTTTCGGTAATATCCATTGCGCCCATAACTTTCAGCCTTGAAATTACGGCTGGATGAAGAGCCAGGGGCACGGAAAGGAAAACCCTCAGAATTCCGTCAATTCTGAATCTCACCATAAGCTCACTCTTGGTAGGTTCAAAATGAATATCGCTTGCTCTTGCCTGGATAGCTTTAACAAGTATATCGTTGACAAGTTGAACTACCGGAGCTTCCTCGCTTAATTCCTTTAATATGTTGAGTTCTTCGCCGCCTTTTTTCTTTGAGCTGGATTCAGACTTCCTGGCAATCTTTTTAAGCCCGCTGTCAACACTGTCGGAGCCGGCATAATACATGTCCAGAGCCTTTGCAATTTCCTCGGGAGAAGAATAAACCACCTTTATATCTTTGCCGCTCAATTGCCGCATTGTATCAATGGTCACAATATCTTTGGGGTCAGACATGGCAACCATCAGTTCATTGGCGCTGATGCTCATTGGAATAGCATTGCTGTGCCGGCAGATATCTTCCGTGACAAGCTCGAGGGCTTCACGCTCAAGAATATATTCAGACAGCTTCACATGAGGCGCGCCGTAATAAAGCTCAAGAAGCTGTTCACTCTCATCTTCGGTAACAAGCCCCATATCAAGCAGAATTTTTTGGATGGGAAGATCGGTGGCTTTCTTTCTTTCCAGAGCGGCTTTCCATTGTTCGGCTGTGACAATCTCAGCATCAATTAGAGTCTGTCCAAATTGTATCAGCTTTGGATCATTCAAAAATATACCTCCCTCGCCCCAACCCTTTCTTCCCTCCCATAACCTTCTACCGGGGAGAGGGTTATGGGAGGGAGGTATATTTTTG
>JAMDEM010000196.1:18520-23508 GCA_023486985.1 Bacillota bacterium | reverse complement strand
CCCGGGCTTTCACCCTTGCCCTTTATCTAAAGTCTGGAGCCCTTCCTGCCGATATAAAAATTCTTGAAAGCATGACCGTAAGTCCCACTCTCGGTGCCGAGTCTTTAAAAATGAGCCTCTGGGCAGGCTTTATCGGACTAGGGATTGTAATTATTTTTATGATGTGGTATTACAGAGTGCCGGGATTACTGGCAGACATTGCATTGATTTTCTATACCCTCGTGGTGCTTGCTTCGATGGTGGTTGGAAATTTTGTCCTTTCTTTGCCGGGCATTGCAGGATTCATTCTGTCAATAGGTATGGCAGTGGACGCAAACGTTCTTATCTTTGAAAGAATCAAGGAAGAATTATGGAGCGGTAAGAGCTTAAGAAGCGCAGTGGAAACAGGATTTAAGAGGGCTTTTAGTTCCATTTTTGATTCGCATGTCACAACCCTGATAGGCGCAGGCGTAATTTATCAGTTTGGCTCAAGCTCTGTCAAAGGTTTTGGACTTACGCTTATGCTTGGTACGATTTTAAGCCTTGTAACCGCGGTGTTTGTTACAAGAGTTCTTGTGGATCTGGTTGTTTCAAGCAACCTTATTACTAACAAAAAATTATATGGTGAATAAATTAAGGAGGATATAAGTGAGCATATTTCAGTTTCACTTTACAACTAGTGACGCCATAAGCATGGCTATAACAATTGTAATTCTTCTGGCTGTCTGCATCTGGGTGCAGACCTTCAGGAAGAAGCAGTATGACTTCATGGGTAAAATATGGTACTTCTTCATCTTTTCAGGCATAATAATCCTTATCTCTGCTTTTTCACTCGCTACAAAGCATTTCAACTACGGGCTTGATTTCACCGGCGGCACCATTCTTGAGGTGGCTTTTGAAAGACCTCCAAGTGCAGAAGATATAAGAGGGGTTCTCACCGGGTACAATCCTGACTTGAGTGACGCGGTGATTCAGATTTCGGAAGAAAGCGGCGTATCCGCACCCGGTCAGGTGCTGGCAAAAAAAGCTCTTATCAGAACAAAAGAACTTCAGCCAAAGGACATTGATTCCATTGTAAAGGCACTAAACGCAAAATTTGGGAATCTGGAACTTAAGAAGCAGGAAACTGTTGGTCCTATAATCGGAAATGAGCTGAAGCAGAATGCGCTGCTGGCAATATTAATAGCTCTTGGAATTCAGCTGGTATACATTACTTTCAGGTTCGGTATTCAAATGCGCTACGGCCTGGCAGCTGATATTGCGATGGCTCATGATGTTGTCGTAATGGTGGGAATTTATTCAGTAGTGGGAAGGCAGGTAGATTCTCCATTCCTTGCGGCACTACTTACGGTTATAGGTTATTCGGTTATGGACTCCATAGTTATCTTTGACCGGATAAGGGAAAATCTTAAGCTGATGAAGAAGGGCGTTTTCCAGGAAGTTGTAAACACTTCCGTTAACCAGACAATGACAAGATCCGTCAATACATTAATGACTGTGCTTATAACCTTGTTTGCCCTTTATTACTTTGGAGGACCCACACTTAAGAATTTTGCCTTTGCCCTGCTGGTGGGTGTAACTTCAGGTGCTTATTCATCAGTATTTATTGCAAGCCCCCTTCTTATCATCTTTGACAATATGGTTAAAAAGGGCGAGCAGGAAAGGGTTCTGGCAAGAAGAGCGGCACTTCAGGCAGCCGAAGATAACAAGCTTTCAGAAAAGGCTAAAAAGGCAGTTGTTCCGTCAAAAGTAAGCAGAATTAATACTCCCCTGGAAGAAGATTATCCCGGGGCTGAAGATTTAACATCCGCATCCTCGGAAAGTGATGATAAACTTAAGGCAAGGGTGAAAGCCCGGGCACGGAGGAAGGCTGTAAGAAGGCGCAGGTAGTTTCTTTATTCATATATATGGGTATATAGATGGCGTATCATTTTGCTGTTTAAGATATGAACTTTAAAAGATACGCCATTTTTATTGTTTCGTTGTATCACAGTTTTAAGGGGGTCCGGCTGTGAAGCCTTTTTGCAAAATTATTTTATCAATGCTGCTGGTTATATCATGTATTTTTGCTGCTTTTTCTCAGGAGTCAGAGTGGAATAAGCTAAATTCAAAATTTACGGACCTGTATCAAAATGGTAAATATCAAGAGGCTGAATCTGTAGCCAGGGAACTCGTAGAAATAGCGGAAAAGACTTATGGTCCTGAGCATTACAATACAATATTAGTTCTTAAGGACCTTGCCCTTTGCTATCAGATGCAGCATAAGTATGCCAAAGCCGAAATGCCATATAAGCGGATTCTTGCGATAAGGGAAAAAACTTTGTCCTTTGCTCATCCTGACTTTCTTGAGGCTGTAAAGGAGCTGGCTTATGTTTATAAAGCTCAAAATAAGTATTCTGAAATTGAGTTTCTCTACAAAAAAGAGATAAAGGATATTGAGAGGACTGCAGGCTCATACAGCCCCTATTTGATTTACTATTTAGACTACCTGGGAGAATTTTATCAGTACCGGTTTAAACATGATGACGCCGAAGCTTGCTTTAAGCGAGCCATATCAATAGGAGAAAGAAAATATGGCACTGAAAGTCCCAATCTGTCGCAAAGCTTATATGATATTGCGCACCTTTATAAAGTTAAAGGCGATTACAGCAATGCTGAGCCTGTTTATAAGCGCGCCCTTGCAATTATGGTAAAAAATTTCAGTCCGGATAACCCTCTTTTGGTTCAGACTGTGGACGATCTTGCCCGGGTTTATCTTGCTGAGACAAATGCATATGATGGTAAATATCTTTATGAGAAACTCATATATAAATGGCAAAAAATGTATGGGGAGGAAAGTCCAAGGCTGCTGGACATATACAGGAATGCTGCAAACTTCTATAGAGATATAATCAGAACCTTCAGGATAAAAGTATATGGCATGGACGTTCAATCACTGAACGACGAGGCTCAATACCTGGAAGAGCTTATAAGAGAAATTTACGATAAGCAGAAGTGATTGCATATTAAAATGGGCAATAAATTTTTTCCTAAAAATTAGTAAAGGAGATGAAGCGCAGGAATTGGAAAAAAGAGCAAGAAAAATAGAATGTAAATAATTAAATATAACCATGGAGGTTATAAAAAAGGAGGACAATAAATTGAAGAACCTGGTAAAAATTATTATGGTGGTTTTACTGCTTGCACTGCCTGCGTATGCTCAGGAAGCTTTGTGGAAAGACTTGAACGCAAAGTTTAATGATCTATACAAGCAGGGGCAGTATCAAGAAGCAGAAAATACAGCTCTGGAAGCCATTAAAGTTGCGGAAAAGACTTTTGGTAAGGAGCATGCCAATGTTGCCGTATCCATTAACAATCTTGGAAAGCTTTATAAAGTGCTGGGAAAATACCCCGAAGCGGAGTCTCTCTACAAGAGGGCGCTTGCAATAGATGAAAAGGCTTACGGAAAGAAACACATCAATGTAGGCAGGGATCTGAATAACCTGGGGCTTACGTATTATTATCAGCGCAAATATTCCGACGCAGAATCTGCGTACAAAAGCTCTCTTGCCATAAAGAAAAAAGCACTTGGTCCGGAGAACGCCGAGGTAGCTTCAACTTTGTATAATCTTGGCTTGCTTTATGATGAGACGGGAAAATATGCCGAAGCTGAGCCATATTATAAGGGTTCGCTGGCAATCGACGAGAAAACATACGGAAAAGAACATCCTGAAGTTGCAAACGACCTTAACGATCTGGGACTGCTTTATGAAAACATGGGCAGGTATGCTGAAGCAGAGCCTCTCTTCAAGCGCGCTCTGGCAATAAGAGAAAAAGCGCCCGGGCAGAACAGTCCGGAGTATGTCTCGTCCCTTAACAATCTTGCCTATCTTTACAAAACCCAGAAGAGATATGCTGAATCCGGGTCTCTTTATAAAAAGGCGCTTGATATAAGGTCAAAAATGCTTTCTCCGGATGATAATAAAGTAGCGATTTCCATGGAGAATCTTGGAAGTGTTTACCAGGCTGAGAGGAATTACTCTGAAGCCGAGGCTCTTTACAAGCAGGCTCTTCCAATATGGGAAAAAAACACCGGTCCTGACAGCCTTGATGTTGCAATTACCATCACTAAACTTGGCAGTCTTTATATGAATCAGGAGAGATATGCCGAAGCTGAGACCGTTTATAAAAAAGCGCTGGATATACGGGAAAAATCCCTTTCGCCTGATAATACCATGGTGGCGCTTTCCCAGGAAAATCTTGCCGAAGCTTATCAGTACCAGGGAAAATATACTGATGCAGAAACCCTTTACAAGCAGGCGCTTGCAATTTGGGAAAAGTCAACCGGTGTGGAAAGTCTCGATACTGCGATAACACTGGGCAAACTTGCGGGACTTTATAGTGCCCGGGGCATGTTTTCCTCAGCAGAGCCTTTATATAAGAGGGTGCTGGCAATAAGGGAAAAAGAGCTTGGGGCAGGTGACGCCAGGGTTGCCTCAACTTTGAACAGTCTTGGAATGCTTTATTATAACCAGGGAAGATTTGCTGAAGCAGAGCCTCTCATTAAGCGGGTCATAGGAATAGATGAAAAGGTATACGGCACTGATAATTCTATAGTTTCAGGTGATTATAATAATCTTGCTTTAATTTATAAAAGCTTGCGTAAATATGCTGAAGCTGAGCCTTTGTATAAAAGGTCGCTGGAGATAGGCAAAAAAGTCTATGGCATAAATGACCCTTCTGTGGCAACTTCAATGGATAATCTTGCATCACTTTATACAACAATGGGCAGGTTTACCGAAGCAGAGCCTCTTATAAAACAAGCACTGGAAATATATGAAAAAACAATCGGCAGGGAATCGTCTGATTATGGAATAACTCTTAATAATTTGGCGGAACTTTACAAGTCCCAGGGCAAATATTCGGAAGCCGAACCTCTCTATAAACAGGCGCTTGCCCTTGTTTTTTCATATATTTCCAGTGCTTGTTTTATAAGAGGCTCTGCTTCGGTAAACCTGCCCATTGTTGTA
>JAMDEM010000196.1:17034-18510 GCA_023486985.1 Bacillota bacterium | reverse complement strand
AATATTCGGAAGCCGAACCTCTCTATAAACAGGCGCTTGCCATTGTTCAAAAAACGCTGGGACCCAATCATCCTAATGTCGCGGGCATCCTGGAAAATATGGCGGATTTTTATAGAACCACTGGAAGAGAAGATGAGGCGAAGAAACTGGATGAACAGGCAAAAGCGATTCGCTCAATGAACAGGTAAAGGAGGAAGAAGATGGATGCAATTCTTACCCGTAGAAGTATCAGAAAATATACTTCCCAGCCTGTATCAGAGGATGCAGTAAATGAGCTTCTGGAAGCTGCTATGAGTGCGCCTTCTGCAGGAAATCAGCAGCCCTGGCATTTTATAGTAATTAATGACCGCGGTGTTCTTGATGAGGTTCCAACTGTTCACCCTTATTCCCAGATGATGAAAGAAGCATCGGTGGCAATTCTTGTTTGCGCTGATTTGAATCTTGACAAACACAAGGGATACTGGGTTCAGGACTGTTCCGCCGCCACAGAGAACATTTTAATTGCCGCTCAGACAAAAGGCTTAGGTGCGGTATGGCTCGGTATTTATCCAAGGGAAGACAGGGTTAACGGTATAAAAAAGCTTTTGAATATTCCGGAAAATGTTATACCCCTGTCTCTGATTCCGGTTGGTTATCCGGCAGAGCATAAGCCGCGTGCCGACCGTTTTGACAGGTCAAGAGTGCATTATAATCACTGGTAAATTTTAAGAAAATTGTTAAATATTATGGGGTCTAATTTAGTATAAGTTGGGCCCCATGAATATTTTATAGAGGGAATTGTAATGAAAAAGTCAGCGGTGCTTGTTTTTCTTGTATTTCCTGTTATGCTTTTCTTTGCTGCAGGAAGCACTTACAGCAATGGACGGCATAATGCTCCGCCTCCCATGCCTGAATTATTTCAGCGCTTGCAGGAGAATGTTTGATGAATTTGTTTTCTGGGTAAAAATAAAAAAGTCAGTTAATATGCCAAAAATAAAAGAAATTTTAGTGGCAGACCTTGGTCTGCAAAGAGAGCAAAGCAAGCTTTGCCACTACTACTTGAAAGACAGGAGGATGAAAATGAAGCCAGAATGGCTTAAGATAAAACCGCCTGAAGGCGATGAATATGAAAAGGTAAAAACGGTCATTAATAAATATGGTTTAAAAACAATTTGTCAGTCTGCCCATTGTCCCAATATTCCCGAATGCTGGGAGAAGTTATCATCCACTTTTATGATTCTTGGTGACATCTGCACCAGGAATTGTTCATTCTGCGCCGTTAAAAAAGGCAAGCCTCTGCAGCCTGATAAAGGAGAGCCGAAGAAAATTGCTTCTGCTGTTTCTGAGTTGGGGCTTGATTATATTGTTATCACTTCAGTTGACAGGGACGACCTGCCCGACGGAGGAGCCGGTCATTACGCCGGGTGCATCAGCCAGATAAAAGCTGCAAATCCTTCCGCTGTTGTTGAAGTGCTTATTCCTGATTTTGCCGGAAAA